>QNDV01000006.1 GCA_003646045.1 bacterium | reverse complement strand
GTGGCATAGGGCGGGTGGGCATGGCAGATTGCGGACACGTCGCTACGGAGGGCGTAAACGGCCCGATGCAGGGGCCACTCGCTGGTGGGCTGCCCTTGCGCGCAGACACCGGCTTCATCCACCACCAGCAGGTCGGAAGGTTCCAGTTCGCCCTTGGCACGGCCGGCAGGGGTTACCAGAAAGCGACGGCCGCCGAGACGAACCGAGAGGTTCCCTTCGGCGGCCGTGATCAGGCCCCGGTCAGCGAGGCGCCTTCCCAGGGACACAAGACGCAACCGCTGGGCAGCCTCGTCCGGACCCGCGCCGCCGGACATCAATTGAAAACGTAGAGGTGCGCCATTACGCCCTCGAAATTCTCCAACTGCCGGCGCTCGTCGGAGGCTTTCTCACGCAGTTCCACCTCGGTAAACAGCGGCTTACCTACCGGGTCGTCCGCGTGGTCCTGCTCGTTCTCGGCCTTGATGCGCTGATAGGCTTCCTCCTCCAACTGGTCCAGAACCTCGGAAGGGAACCCGAAAGTACTGCTCATGAGCAGAGTGCCGTTGTCCAGGATGGTCGGATCCACGTCGTCGAAACGCGAGAAGAAATAGATCTCCGGATCCTGGCCACCGTCAGCCGGTACTTGCCAGATGGCGCGGGCGTGAACAGTCGTGGCAGGTGCGCGACGCGTCGAGACGAAGTAGATATCGGCGCCGTTCGGAGAGAAGCAGGGAGAGTAGTTGAGGATCCCGGCAATGGGATCACCTTCCGCACGACTAGTGAAGGTCACACGCTGGATGTTGCTGTCGTAAACCACGGTATCGGTCGCCGCCAGGCCTGTCGTATCAAAGTCCATGGTGAAGATCTCGGTGCCGTCGTCCGATGAATTCACCAGGTCCAGACTCGCGGAAAACACGATGCGGCTGCCGTCGGGGGAAAAGCGCGGACGTTCAATCCGCCGATAGACCTTGGTCAGGGGAAACGCCCTTGCATCGTAGGGGTCGTAGCCAGGCTCCCTGGTCGGAGCCATGTCCAGGGCATAGAGCTGCAGACCCTCGTAGGTATCCAGATCGCCCGCGTTGGCGAAGCCGGCATGATGCGTAAAGATCAACCAGCGACCGTCCCGCGACAGGTTCGGGGCCAGGTGTTGCTCTTTACCGGGAATCTCCATGTTGTCCCTTTCCTCCAGGAACAGCGGTTCGGAAACGGCAGCCGCCTTGTCGGTGATGTCGGCCCGGAACAGACGTAACGCCGAGATCGGATCCAGGCGCATGGAGAAGATCACGCTCAGGTCGGTCTCCCAGATGGGATCACCCTTGTCATAGTTCTCCGCACCGACCATGGAAGTGAGGTTGCCTTGAATCTCGATGGCTGTTTCCGTCAGCCGGATCAGTTCAGCACCCTGTTCAGCCAGGTCCAGCGAGGGTTCGAAACCGGCCTGCATGGGAACCGTGACAAGCTGCCTGTAATTGATGTAGTACTCGTCATCCGGTTCCTTGGGATCCGCGGGCATGGCTCGCCAGTCGGCGGTGAACAGGACCTCGGATCCGTCCGGGCTCACGGTTGGATTCAGGTAATAGAAACCCTTGCTCGAGGTATCAGTGGTCACCATGGCAAGTTCGCCACAGGTGTGATTACCACAGAGTACGAGAGTTTCCTTGGGATCCTGCTTGCCGGTACAGCCTATGACCACGAAACTGGCCAACAATGCGATGTGGGCCACGGGCAGGAAGCGGTTGTGCAGCCACTTCATGTTGGGAGCTACCTCCAGCGCGGGGTACGAGGCCGGGTGCACACGCGACGTGTTGCCGCGGGCAGCCCGGACCGATATGAAAAATAAGGTAATACAGGGTGGCAAATCAACCCACCTTTCAGGATTCTGCTTCCAGGGCGAAGGAAGTGCTGACGCGCAGCCATCCCCATACCGGGTATTTGCCGATGCGCGCCGGTTCGTAGGAAGCTGCCCTGAATACTTCGGCAGCCGCCCCGGCAAGCGCCGGATCGGGGTTGATTACCGTCACTACCTGGCGCACCTCCGCCGCAGGGTCCAAGAGGATGTCCAGGGTCACCGTGCCGGAAGCACCGCGCTTCACTGCCTCGGCGGGATAGACCGGAGAGCCGGCGGAAGTGACCTTGGCCGGATACCTTCCGAGCTGTTGATACCCCCGCAGAATCTCGAAACTGCGGCCGCCCGTGCATTTGTCCCAGCCACGGATGGTGAGTGCTTCCGCCTCGGTCATGCGACCGGCCGCCCTGGCCACATCCGCCAGCAGGTAGTCCACCGCCGCATCGTCGGTCCGGGCAGCGCCGGCCTCGCTCAACAAGTCTCCGGCCCGCCCCAGTAGCCGTGGCTTGTTGACAGCCCAATCCCCCGTGTCAGCCGCCGGCCCTTCGGTGGGCAGCAGGGTGGGTTCTCCTTGTCCCGCCATGAGGTAGAGCTGGCCCAGGACGATGAACAGCAGGGGATGTCGCTCTCCACGTGCCAGTGCCATTTCCAATTCGATCATGCCGTCGGACCCCGAGCCTTCACCGTACATCTCCGCACATACCGCCAACAGGGCTTCCACCTCCGGCGGTGCCGGCAGATCCTCGGTACAGCGGGCCAGGCGATGAGCCCGCCAGCCATCCGGCGGGGGCGGTGTCTCGTGCAGTTGGACAGCCTCCATGGATGCGTGGACTGTCGGTGCGCCGCCTCCGCCGGGAGCCGGTGCACACCCCATGGCCAAGGTGATTGTCCCCAGCAGGGCGGTTGTGGCCATGGCCTTCGGATTCCTTCTTCGCACGCAGCGCATCATGGCTCTTTCCGTTGGGGATCGAGGCGCAGGATCTCGTCCCACTCCCGGGACGCTTCCTCATCGTGGCCCAGGTGCTGCAGGACGACCAGTCGATTGTTGCGAAAAACCACGTTCCCGGGCTCGAGTCGTACCGCGTGGGTGGTCGCAGTCAGGGCTGCCTGCCAGTATTCCGCCGCGATCAGGTTCAAGCCCGCACGAGCCCAGAAAAGGGCGTACTCCCCCACCTGGGATGGTGGATTTCCCGCGTCCAGTTGCGCCGCGAACTCCCGCGACCGCAGGGGGTCACCTCCCAGGCGGCCTTCGGCCTGGATCAGGGCCATCAACTCGCTGGCGTCAAGATCTTCGGTCTCCACCGGAGCCAACAGCACCACCAATTCACTGTCACGCCGGGAGGCCTGCAGGGCCGCTGCCAATTCGCGCCTCCCCGTGGGAGAGGGAGCAGCCAGGTATTGGCGTTGCAGGGGTTCCACCGCCGCCGCGGACTTGCCCTGGCGCATCAGGGCCACCGCCAGTCCGCGATCCGCGTCCTCTCCCGCACCCAATGATCCGGCCGTGCGGAACTCGATTTCGGCTTGATGCCACTGGCCGAATTCAGCGAGGTACTGGGCCAACTCCAGCCTCAGATCCGCGTCCAGTGGCGCCAACTCCACGGCCTGGGTATACTCGGCGAGGGCTCTGCCCCGTCGCCCGAGGAGCCGCAGGGCATGGGCCAGATTGCGATGGTGGCCCGAGTTCCCGGGATGACGCCGGACAGCATCCTCCAGCAGGGGCAGGGCTGCCGCCGGCTTGTCCTGCAGCAAGAGGGCCAGGCCGCGGCGCTCACTCAATTGCCAGCCATAGAGGGGGTCTTCAGCGTGAGTGGCGGATAGCGCCTCCACTCTCGCCATGGCCTCCGCCCCGCGACCGGCAGCCAGCAGACGGTCAATCTCCGCCAATTCGTCACCCGGCTGGGACCGCTCACCGGCAGCAGCACCAGTGACCAGGAGCAGTATCACCGCCAGCAAATGGATCATACGAACATATACGCTCATCCTTGTCGTCACCTCCACCGGCAGTATAGGGGCGGTATTGCCCCGCGGGAAGCGGGACGTGGGCTGATGATCCATGTTATGATCCGCCTCGAGGGCACGGATAATGACTTCCCGGGAGTACAACTGTGGAACCCACTGCCAAGAATACCGACAACCGGCGCCGGTGGACCATGGTTCTGCTGCTGGCGGTGTGCGCGGCTTTTTGCTCACTCCCGGCCCAGGCCCTGGTGAGGTTCGACTTCGAGCAAAAATACTATGTCCATCCCGGCCACCAGACCTGGGACTTCAGTGTCATCCGCCATGAGGGTCTCTATCATCTCTATTACCACACGGCCCTGAACGTCGCTGCCAGTACCCGCCATGACACCATCTGGCACACGGTGAGCGAAGACCTGGTCCACTGGCAATCACCGGATCCGATCATCCCTTCGGGCTCGTCCGCCTGGGACAGCAATGCGGTGTGGGCACCGGATGTTTTTCGTGACGATGACGGGGACCGCTGGGTCCTGGCCTATACCGGTGCCGACACCGCCATGAACCAGAGCATGGGCCTGGCCTACTCGGATGACCTCTACTCCTGGACACCCGAACCCGCCAACCCGGTGCTGGAACCGGATCCCGCCCTCTACATCTGGGGACGTGATCGTACCTGGTCCGACTTCCGCGACCCCTTTGTCTGGCGCGAGAACAACCAGTGGCATGTGCTGATGACAGCCGCGAAATGGATCGGCGGACGTACCGGCGTACTCTATCACGGGGTAGCGAACGATTTGCTGGATTGGCAGGATGCCGGAGTATTTTTTGTCCACGACGGCAGCGACAGATGGCGAGTACTGGAAAGCCCCCAGTACCATGTCCTGGGCGGGCAACATCACCTGCTCTGCGGCGAGTTCGACACCAACGGCATCAGTCACCTGTCCGCCGCCCTGCCCGAGTCGCTGACCATGTCGACGCGGACCTTCATCGACAACGGTTACGCTCCGGAACTGGACGAGTTCGATCCCGGCGTGCCTGTCCTTTCGCGGATCATTCCCTTCGTCCTGCCCTCGGGCAACGACCTGACCTACGTGATCCGTTTTGATACGCTGGCGGTTTCCGCTGACGGTGCGGACTTGTCGGTGCTGCGCCCGCACCCCCTGGATGTGGACTGGGAGATCCATACCGGTACCGGCTCCCTGGCCAATCCCACGTTCGGCGCCAACCCCCTTTGGCGGGACGAACCGGACCCCGGTCACAAGGGCAACGGCTGGTTCGGCAGTGGCGAATACTATCCGGGCCCCCTGTCCGGCTATGGGTTCCCGGGAGCGCAGCTGGGCGGATCGGCGACCTGCGACCTGGTCAGTCGACCTTTCGTGGTGACAGGCAGCGGTATGGAACTTCTGGTGGGCGGTGCCGACAATTCCGCAGGGCTTTATGTCGCCCTGGTGGACGCGGCTACCGACAGTGTCCTGCGGCGCGAGACCGGCCATGGCGATCCGGTCATGGTCACCCGCTACTGGGATCTTCGCGATGTGACCGGGCGCGAATGCAGGATCCGTATCCACGACGA
Organism: bacterium; assembly: GCA_003646045.1. Next base: position 13,886 of record QNDV01000006.1, on the reverse strand, counting down.
TGCAACCGGCCCGGGGGACGTGATCAATGTCGATGAGATCACCGAGTTGCCATACGATCCGGTGGCCGCTGCACCAGGACCGGCGGCGCGCCTGGAGATCATCGGCCTTTACCCGAACCCGGCCAACCCCAAGGTGCAGGTCAAATTCCGCCTGGCACGCCCGGGAAATGTACAACTTGTGATTCACGACCTGCGCGGGTACCGACTATGGTCGGGAAGCTTGGATTATCACGCCGCCGGCTACCACACCATCTCCTGGTCGGGGATGAACGGGAAAGGCCAACCGGTGGCGTCCGGGACCTACCTGTATTCCCTTGAAGTCGATGGTGCGACAGCGGCAACCGGCAAACTGAGTCTCGTCCGCTGACTCGACCCCATACCCCTCATCTTGACGTTCCCGGTGCCGATACCCTCAAACATGACAACCACACACACCATCTCGGTCACCGCACTGGTGGACGAGGTGGGCAGCCTCCCGTCGGTGGCCGCCCACGTCGTGACGCTCACCTCTGACCCCGACTGTGACATGGATGCCTTGTCCCGTGTCATCCTGGCCGACGCCCCCCTGTCCCTGCGCTTCCTCGCCTTGGCCAACAGTGCCGCCTTTTCCCGGGGACAGGAAATCCGGGACCTGCGTGGATCATTGGTTCGGCTGGGTATGAACAGGGTCCGCGACCTTGCTCTGCTCATGGGCGCCCATGATATGTTTCCTGCCACGACCAACGTGAAAGGCCTGCCGTCCGCCGCCGTCTGGCAACACAACCTGGCTACTGCCTGCTGGGCCCGTCTGTTGGGACGAGACCTGAACGAGCACGCCCAGGACGCATGGTTGGCGGGTATTCTGCAGGGCATCGGTTTGGGTGTCCTGATGCAACGCGCTCCCCGTGAGATGGAGGCGGCTGTCGCCCTGGCCCGCACCGGAAATATTGCGCTGGCCGATGCTTGTCGACTTTCCTGTGGATGTGATCCGTGGCAGGTGGGCGCCGCGGTTTGCCAACGTTGGAATCTGCCCCGCCTGCTGTGTGACATCGTTGCCCACCAGGGAGACCGGTACCCGTCCGACCACCCTCCGGCCGAGGCGGAGCCCTTGATCCGCGCCGTCCAGAGGGCCCGGGAACTTGCGACCTCACAGGGCCTCGGCGTCAGTGGTGAGGGCCTTGAGCCCCGGGCGCTGGCGGAAGCGGGCGCCCAGGCCGGAGTATCTGCCGAGCGGCTGGACGAATTCGTCGACGAGATAGCCACCGAAGTGGCAGGCCTGGCAGGCAGCCTCATGTCCAACGCACCCTCCACCGACAAGACGGTCGTGGACGCGCGGTCTCCCCTGGCCCGCCTGGGGTTGGCCGGTGTGGACGCCGTCCTGGTCCAACAGGATCTCCAACAGCAACTGGATACCGCTCGCGAGATCCAGCAACGGCTGCTTCCGGTGGACTGGAGCCTGCCCGGGCCATGGACCGTCGCGGCTGTAAATCGTCCTTCGCGCACGGTCAGTGGCGACATCTATGACATTCTGCCCGCGGCCGCCGGACGAACAGCCATCGTAGTCGCCGACGTCTGCGGCAAGGGAGTGGCCGCGGCCCTGCTGGCGTCCAACCTGCAGGCCACGGTACGGGCCCTGGCCCCGGTGATCCAGGATCCAGCCGAGCTGCTCGCCCAGGTCAACCGTCAACTATGCCAGGCGACGGACGACGAGAAGTTCGCAACCATGTTTATGCTCCTGTTGCCGGATTGCGCGGGACCGGTCCACTACGTCAGCGCCGGTCATGTCCCGCCCCTGGTCCTGCGAGTGACCGGAACACTGGTAGGCCTGCGACCAGGCGGCCCACCGGTCGGCATGCTCCCTGACGCCTCCTACGAGGCGCAGGAACTCGCCCTTGACCCCGGTGACCAGGTGATCGTGTGCACCGACGGCCTGACCGAAGCCGCCGACAGCGAGGGAAAGCAATTCGGTGAGGACGGACTGGCCATGAGCGCCGGCAGCACTTCGGACACCGACCCGTCTGCCACCATGGACCGCGTGCTGGAAGCTGTCCTGGCCCACTCTGGTCCGCTACCCGGCCCCGCTGATGATCTCACCTTGCTGGTAGTGGGCAGGAACCCGGATTTCACGTCCTCGTAAGCCCCAAAGTCCTTGATACCACTGTGGTCATGCCCTGAGGGTTGTGTTATCATGCCGCGGAAGATGACGGCCGCTGCTAACGCAGACCTCGAAGTGCCAGTACAAAGCGCTTTTATGGGCCTGCGGCGGTCGTGGGGACCCGAGACCAGAGAGAGCAGGACCGGACATGACCAGCGAGCTGAACGAGAACCTGAATCCGACTCCCGACCCGGACGAGCCCACCACGACTCCACCCGAACCCACTGCTGCACCTGATCCCACTGATGCACCCGAACCCACTGCCGCGCCCGAGCCCACTGCCGCGCCCGAGCCCAAAGAGGAACCAGCTCCCGAACCCACTGTCGCCCCGACCACTGACGACGTCCCAGCGGCCGAGAGCCCTGACGACAACCAGGACGGTGACTTCGCCGAGATGCTGGAGCAGTCGGAGCAGGCAACACCCGCGGCAGCCAAGCCGGGCGACAAGGTAACCGGCCGGATCGTACAGATCGGGGAACACGACGCCTTCGTCGACTGCGGCCTGCGCAACGAGCTACCCCTGTCCCTCGCCGAGCTCAAGGGAGAAGACGGCCAACCGGCGTTCAAGGAAGGTGACGAGATCACCGCCCATGTCCAGAAGGACGGTGACGGTCTGAAGTTGACCCTGGCGGTGAATCTGCGCGATGCGGGGTACGAGGCCCTTGCCGCGGCATTTGCCGATGGCACACCGGTCAAGGGCAAGGTGGGTGAAACCAACAAGGGTGGCTTCTCGGTGGACCTCGGTGGCAAACGTGCCTTCTGTCCGTTCAGCCAGATCGATCTGCGCCGTGCCGACGACCCCACCATCTTCGTGGGCAAGGATTACGAATTCAAGATTCTCGAATTGTCCGATGACGGCCGCAACATCGTCGTCTCACGGCGTGCACTGCTGCAGGCCAACCGTGACGACGAGGCCTCCGATACCCGCGCCGGCCTGCAACTGGGTGATACCCGTGAGGGAATGGTCACGCGACTGGTACCCTTCGGTGCTTTCGTTGATATCGGCGGCCTGGAAGGGCTTGTTCACATATCCCAGATTTCCCACCAGCGGGTTGGTCATCCCGGTGACGTGCTGCGCGAAGGCCAGCAGATCAAGGTCAAGGTGCTGGAGATCCAGAATCTGGGCATGGGTCGAACCGAGCGGATCAGCCTGTCCATGAAAGCCCTGGCCAGCGATCCCTGGCCCGAGACGGCTCAGGGCCTGGAGCCCGGAACGGACGTCACGGGCCGGGTCACCCGCCTGGTGGACTTCGGTGTGTTTGTGGAATTGCAACCGGGAATCGAAGGACTGGTCCACATCTCCGAACTGGCCAACCGACGGATCATCCATCCCCGCGAGGTCCTGAACGAGGGCGATGACATCGAGGTGCGCGTCCTGGATGTGGACCTGGACCGTCGCCGCATCTCCCTGTCGCGTCGCCAGACTGCTCACTACGACGGCGACTAGGAATTTTCAGCTATCGTAGGGTTCCTGCGACCGCAAGGTTCCTGCGATCATGACGATAGAGGCCGGTGCCACGAGGGTGCCGGCCTTCACTTTCGGGGCAGGGATAGGCGCAGGCTGCGCACCACTTCCACGATACGCCTGCCAGCGAACGTTATTTCCTCTTCCGTGTTGAACCTTCCCAGACCGATGCGCAGGCTGGCCCGGGCCAGGTCGTCCGGACGGCCCAGGGCGCGCAGGATCTCGGACGGTTCGGAATCGACACTGCTGCAGGCCGAGCTTGAGGACACGGCCAACTCGGTCAACGCCCCCAGCAGCCGGTGGGCAGGTACTCCCTCCACACTCACGTTCAAGCTGCCGGGTAATCGGGGTTCACGCACACCGTTGAGGTGGACACCGTCAAGTTCGCCCACGAGATGGTCCAACAGGCTATCCCGCAACAGGCGCAGGCGTGCACTCTCATCCGGCAGTACCTCCGCCGCTATCCGACACGCCTCACCGAAGCCGACAATACCCGGGACATTGAGAGTCCCGGGGCGCAGCCCACGTTCCTGACCACCACCGTACAGCAATGGTTCGATGGTGACACGGGGATCCCGACTGCGGATCCAGAGGGCACCGACCCCCTTGGGGCCATGCATCTTGTGCGCCGAGATCGAGAGCAGATCCACTCCCAGCTCGTCCACGTCCACCGGGATGCGCCCCACAGCCTGGGCCGCGTCACTGTGCAACAGGATTCCACGTGCCTTGCAGATACGACCGACTTCGGCCACGGGTTGGATGGTACCGATCTCGTTCTGCGCCGTCATGAGCGAGACCAGCGCCGTATCAGGGCGCAGGGCGTCCTGCACTTTCCGGGGGTCGATGCAGCCGGTTGTCTCGCCCGCCACCACCGTCAGTTCCCAGCCCTGCCTGGTAAGGGCCGCCGCCGGCGCTGACACCGCCTCGTGCTCGAGTCCCGATATCACCAGATGTCGGCGATGCTGCTCCCACCTCCGGGCGGTCCCCAGCAACGCGAGGTTATTGGCCTCGGTAGCTCCGCCGGTGAAAATGATCTCGCGGGCCTGCCCCCCCACCAGCACGGCGACCTGCTCCCGCGCCGTAGCCACGAGTCCCGCGGCAGCCCAGCCGAAGGCGTGCCCGAAACTGGCCGGATTACCGAAATGCTCTCGCTGCACCCTCTCGATCAGGGCAAGCACCCCCGGGTCCACAGGGGTGGTGGCATGGTGGTCGAGAAAGACCGGTGTGGTGACGCTCATGCCCGCTCTTTCCGCGGCCGGTTGGTCAGCGGCTCAATTCCAGCATGCGTTCGATGGGCGCCAACGCCCGATCCGCCAGCGCAGGATCCACGACGATTTCCGGTGTCCTGTCGCGCATGCAGAGGTAGAGTTTCTCGAGTGTGTTCTTCTTCATGTAGGGACACTCGTTGCAATTGCATGATTCGTCCTGTCCCGGAGCGGGGATCAATTCCTTGTCCGGGTTCTCCTTCTGCATCTGGTGGAGGATGCCCGGTTCGGTAACGACAATGATCTGGCGCCGGTCCGTTTCCCTGGCGTAGCGCAGTATGGCTGCCGTGCTGCCCACATGGTCCGCGTGCTGCAGGATGCCTGCGGGACATTCCGGGTGGGCGGCGACAACGGCCTCCGGGTGCCGGACCTTCAGCTCCACCAGTCTGCGCTCGCTGAAAACCTCGTGTACTTCACATGATCCGGGCCAGAGCACCAGTTCCCGACCGAGTTGGCGGGACACCCAGGCCCCGAGAAAGCGGTCGGGAGCAAAGACGATGGGCGTATCCGCCGCGAACGAGTCCACGATCCTGACGGCGTTGCCGCTGGTGCAGATCACGTCGCTCATGGCCTTGGTGGCTGCCGAACAATTGATGTAGCTGACGACCTTGTGGCCCGGGTACTGCGCCAGGAATTCACCGAAGGCAGCGGTCGGGCAGCCGTCGGCCAGGCTGCAGCCCGCCTCCAGATCCGGCAGTAGAACCTGCTTGTCTGGATTGAGGATCTTGGCCGTCTCGGCCATGAAATGCACACCAGCGAAAACGATGACTTCCGCCTCGGTGGCGGCCGCCTGCTGGGCCAGCGCCAGACTGTCTCCCACGCAATCGGCGATGTCCTGTATCTCCGGGTCCTGGTAGTAGTGGGCCAGGACGACGGCGTTCATCTCACGGCGCAGGCGCTCGATCTCCGCGAAGAGATCTAGCCCAGGGTCCAGTACGAAGCGTTCTTCGGTATTCATGTCGGCAACTCCCGCTCATGGGGTATCCGGAGGCTGACCACCACCAGTCCGTTCAATCCCAATGTTGCCCAAACCAGCGGGAACTGCAAGTCCCCGCTCGATGATCCGGAGTTAGGGTATGGACTTTCGAGTGGCCGCGACTTAATATTCATGGGTTGGAAGCGCGGCTCTGCCATTGGGCGGGCATGCGCCCGGCGCGTGGCCATACGACCAGATGGGCTGCGAGCGGCGGGCGCCGACGGCCGGTCGTGACCGTTTTCCCCACACGAAAACGCGAGGAAATTGCGGTAATGAAAAGACTTGCGCCCATGCTGGACAGATCGACCCTTCGACGTGCCAGCCTGTTGCCGGTACTCCTTGTCATGGCAGCCGGCTTGTTCGTCGTGGTTGGATGCGGGGATGACGAAACCAATGTCACCTTCCCCCAGCCGATCCCCGAAGATCCCAACCCCTGGTTTTTCGATGTCTGGGGCACGGCAGCCGACGATGTCTGGGTAGCCGGTGCCTTGGGCGCCATGTACCACCTCACCAACTCCGACTGGTCCGATACCACCAACTGGGTGCGGGTGGACATGGGAACCGACCAGGGCATCACCTCCCTGTACAGTTCCGGCGATGGCAGCGCCTTCGCCTGCGGACATGGTGGCAACATCTGGCGCAACCCTGGCAGCGGTTCCTGGTCCGCCATGACCAGCGGCACAGACGAGCATCTCTTTCGTCTGGGTAGCTATGACGGTGCGCTCCATGCCGTGGGCCTGAACGGTACCGCCCTGGTCTATGACGGCAGTTGGAGCCCCCGCCCCGGCACGATGGTCACGCGCAATCCCAAGGAGGGCGATGCCGTCGTCGATACCCTGCTGCTGGCCGAGGACGTGGTTACACTCACCGCGGTGAATCACTACATGATCGGCGGCGCCTACCTGCGCAAGGACACGCCGGACACGCGGGTCGGCATCGAGGGTACGGTCGGGTTCTTCATGAAGGACGACGAGCCGATTGTCTGTCCCGACTGCGATCCTCCCATCGATGAGAGAGGCCTCTATGACTGGAAGGTCACGGTAGTCGGCGACGATCCCGAAGCCGTACCCGAATGGGTGGTGTGCAGTCACTCCGACGACTCCGGCGACCTGGGAATCGGCAACAACTGGTTCGGTACCTCTACCGGTTGGCTGTTCAGGCTCACCGAGGACGTACTTTCCGGAGACTTGAATTGGATCCGTTACAGCCTGCAATCGGTCACCAGCGAGGAACGATTTGGTGTCCGGGATATCTGGCTGGCACCGGCCGCCGACCCCGTGGGCGCTCCCAACGACCGGGATCTGTACATGGTCACCGACGATGGGCTCGTGGTCAAACAACAGCCCGACGGTACCCGCGAGACCCTGGTGGATGTTCTGCAATCCCTGGTCTCGATCTGGGGAACCGGACCGGACAACATGTATGTCACCGGTTACATGAATGAGCGGATCCTGCACGTGAACCACGACCCGGTAGCCGGTACTACCGTGGTGACCACCATCAAATTGAGGATTTTGGACGCCAAGGCCGCAGGGGCCAGGTCCGATTTCGACATCCACTCCCTTGTGGATGAGCTTGGCCGCCCCCGCTTCTAGCCCGGCCGGCCCACCAGTCCTCCCGACAGCCCGGTTCCGTTCGCGGAACCGGGCCAAGCCATGCCAGGAACCAACCTCACTGGAGGTCATATCCATGTCTTTCAACGTCCTTCACCGCTGGGCCACCGCCTGGCTCCAGGTCAGTCTGCTCGTGATCCTGGTGGCCGTACCGGCCGTAGCCGACTATGCACCCGACCCTTCAGCCCCCCGATCCGACGTCCCCGTGGGCTCCCGCTGGAACCCGGACCACATCTTTGCGGACAAGGCTGCCTGGGAGGCCGAACTGGCCGCTATCCAGGCGGACATACCCAAGCTGATGGAATTCCAGGGGCGCCTGGGCGAATCGGCCGCCACCCTGCTGGATGCGAACAACGCCTCCTATGCCACCATGCTGCGGTTATACAAACTGTACGTCTACGCCCAGACCCTCTACGACGTGGATCAGGGCGTGTCCGAACATCGCACCATGCAGGGCCAGGTCTCCGCCATCTTCCCCGCCTTCGGCGAGGCCACGAGCTGGATGGAGCCCGAGCTACTGGAAATCGACCCGGCCGTCATCCGCAACTTCATGAACGAGGAACCGGAACTGGCCAAGTTCAACTACTACTTCTCCGAACTCTGGCGGCAGCAGGAGTACACCCTGTCCAGCCCCGAGGAGAGGTTGATGGCGCTGACCGGCAACATGCGGTCCCTGGCCAGTGACACCCACGAGGCCCTGCTCGGCGTCGACATGGACTTCCCGGAGATCGTCGGTCCCACCGGTGAGAAAGTGCCTCTTACCGTCAGTGGCTTCTCGGCCCTGCGCTCCGACGACAACTACCTGGTGCGCAAGCAGGCAGCCGACGCGTTCTTCGGCACCCTGCGCGGCTACGAGAACACGTTTGCCGTACTAATCGATGGTGTAGTCAAGAACCACATCATGACCCGTGATGCACGCGGCTACGAGTCGTGCCTGGAGGCCTCCCTGTCGCCGGACAACATCTCGCCGGCGGCCTACCGCATGCTCATCGATACGGTGCGAGAGAACCTGCCTCGCACCATGCACAAGTACGTGGAACTGCGGCGAAAGGTACTGGGCATCGACACGGCGCTGACCTTCCCCAACCTCTACAACGCCATGCTCGAGGGCATTGAGCAGGAATACTCATATGATGACGCGCAACAGCTCATCGCCGAGGGCCTCGAACCGCTGGGGAAGGAATACGTCGAACTCCTGAAGGAGGGCATGGACCCGGCCAACGGCTGGATTGACGTCTACCCCAACGAGAACAAGCGCAGCGGCGCCTACAGCAATGGCGTACTGGCAGGCGACGTACATCCCTATGTGCTGCACAACTTCGACAATACACTCGATGCGGTATCAACCACGGCCCACGAGATGGGACACGCCCTGCATTCGGTCTACTCCAATCGCACGCAGCCCCAGATCTATGCGGGCTACACCACGTTCCTGGCGGAGATCGCCTCGACGTGCAACGAGGCCCTGCTCACCGATTTCATGCTGCGCGAAGCGGACAATGTCGACATGAAGCTGCTGCTGCTCAACCAGCGTCTCGAGAGCATTCGTCTGACCATTTTCCGGCAGACGCTCTTCGCCGATTTCGAATTGCGTTTCCACGAATACGCCGAGCAGGGCAACCCCCTCACCGCGGAATTCCTGAACGGCCTCTACAGTGACATGATCAGCGAGTACTACGGGCCCGACTTCGAGATGGCCGCGGACGACCAGTGTGAGTGGATGTTCATTCCCCATTTCTTCTACAATTTCTACGTATTCACCTATGCCACGGGCCTGACCAGCGGCCTGGCCCTGGCCGATGAAATCGACCGTAACGGCGACGAAGCAGCCCAACGCTACATCGACAATATGCTCAAGGCCGGCAGTTCGGCACCGCCGCTGGACATCCTCCGGAATGCCGGCGTGGACCTGGAGACACCCGCGCCCATCGTGGCAGCCATGAACATGTTCGAGGAGACGGTGGACGAGTTCGACAAGCTCTGGACCGAGAAATACGGCCAGGACTGACCGCTGATCCACCGGCACGACAATGGGCGCCGACCAGCTGGCCGGCGCCCATTTGCGTGCCCAACAGATTGACGCCCTACTTCAGCAGGTTCAACGCCGTGCTCTGCAGTCCCCGCGCCTGGAGCTGGGACGCCACCCCCATCTGGTCCAGCATCATCTGCCTGGTCAGGTTGGCGGTTTCCAGGCCGTAGTCCGTATCCATGATCCTTGATTGGGCCGCGTAGGTGTTTTCCATACCCACGGCCAGGTTGCGGTAGGCGCTGTCCAGACGATTGCCCGTAGCGCCGAGATCAGCCCGGTAGCCACTGACCTGCTGCAGCGCCTGGTCGATGCTGTCCGCGGCTGCCATGGCATTGGTCCCATCGCTTCCGCCCAGGTCGATCGCGGCCAGCCCCAGGGTCTCGGCATTCACCGTCACGGACATGTCCGCCGCGATGGTATCCCCCTCGCCCAGGGCCACCTCCACCGCGCCGGCGGTCCCGTCCAGCAGGGACAAGCCGTTGAACTCCGTGCTGCCACTGATGCGATCCAGTTCCTCCCGCAGTGCTCCGAACTCGCTCTGGATTGCCTCGCGCTGCTCGGGACTGATGGTATCACTGGCCGCAGCCATCGACAGTTCACGCATACGGCCCAGGTTGTCACTCATGAGATCCAGGCCGCCATCGGCCACCTGCAGCATGGACCTGCCGTCGCTCAGGTTGTCCATGCCCTGTTCAAGGGCCTTGAGGATCTCTCCCATCTTGCTGGCAATGGCCAGCCCTGCAGCGTCATCCGCGGCAGAGTTGATCTTCCTGCCGCTGCTCAGCTTGTTCATCGTCTTCTTCAGTTCCTGGCGGTTATTCTGCTGATGCCGGAGGGAACCGGGACCGGAAGGCTGTTGCGAGGTGATGCGGATGCTCATGATGCCCGTCCTTTGGCCATGGCCTGTGACTCCATTCGCCCATGCGCGGCTTGTCCACTGGACCGGCGGGATCAGCCACGGCGCATGTCGCCTGATGATATCATTATCGGCCGGGGCGTAGCAAAACATGAGCATTTTCTGGAGCCGTTTGGGCAACCACGAGGAAGAACGCGGTACTTGCGGTAGTACGGGAACGGCGTGGGGATCACATACAGCTTTCCAATACGGCCATCCGGTTCGCCAGGCCCGGGGGTCGAATGGTAGGCCGCCCAGGACTTGAACCTGGCACCACCTGATTAAAAGTCAGGTGCTCTACCGGATGAGCTAGCGGCCCACCCCCGGAATCCAGCCTGATATCAGGCACCCTGTCATGCAGCGGCGCAATATAGATCAGCGTCCCTGCATAGTCAAAGCGTTCGTCAGAGGGTGACGCCGGTTGGCGTCCAGATCATTTCATCCCGTTCGGCCCCCACGCTGACTCCCACCACCAGGGTCCCCAGCTCCGCCTCAAGGTACTCCAGATACTTGCGGGCACCCGCGGGCAGATCGGTCAGGTTTCGACAACCGCGGGTGGGCTTGTCCCAACCCGGAAAGTCGCAGTAGACGGGCCGGCAGCCGGAGAGCAGATCAGCGTTGGTCGGATAGATTGTCATTCGCTCACCATCATGCTCGTATGCCGTTCCGACGCGAATAGTGTCCAGGTCGTCCAGGACATCCAGCTTGGTAATGATCACTCCCGTGGCTCCGTTGATGTCCACGGAGAAACGCGACGCCAGCATGTCGAACCAGCCGCAGCGCCGGGGACGCCCGGTGGTGGCACCGTACTCTCCGCCCGCCTCGCGCAACTCATCACCCTCGTCCCCGAGCAATTCAGTGGGGAAAGGGCCATTGCCCACGCGGGTGCAATAGGCCTTGAAGATGGTATTGATTTCTCCCAGCACCCGCGGTGGCAGGCCGGTTCCGGTCAGGGCACCGCCGATGGTGCTGTTACTGCTGGTCACATACGGGAAAGTGCCGTGGTCGATATCCAGCAACGTACCCTGGGCTCCTTCGAACAGCGCACGTTCGGTACCCAGACGCACACCGCGCAGGGCTTCGTAGGCACTGACCACCATCGGACCGAGGGTCTGGGCCAGGACAACCAGTTCCTCGGCCACGACCTTGGCCGGCACCGGGTCGGCCTCGTAGAACTCGCTGAGCACCTCGTTGGCCGAGAGTACCTTCTCGATGGTCTTGCGTTCCAGGTTCTCCGCCGGTAGCAGCAGGTCCCCCACACGCAACCCCGTACGCTGGATTTTTTCCAGGTAGGCCGGACCGATGCCACGTCCGGTGGTACCGATGCTCTTGCGCTTGAGACGCCCTTCGCGCAGTTCATCCAGGCGTTTGTGATAGGGCATGAGCAGTGAACCGGTATCCGCGATGAACAGGCGGTCGCGTACGGCGAACCCCTGCTGCTCCAGCGCCAGGATCTCGTCCCGCAGGCTCCAGGGATCGATAACCATGCCACCGCCCAGGAGACATCGCGGCCCCTCGTGGAGGATCCCCGAGGGGACCAGGTGCAGGACATGCTTGGTACCATCGATAATGATGGTGTGGCCCGCATTGGCGCCGCCCTGGTAGCGCAGGACCCAGTCCATGTCCCGGCTCAGGGCGTCAACGATCTTGCCCTTGCCCTCGTCGCCCCACTGCCCGCCGATGATAACTCTGTTCTCCACGTTCAACTCCCGCTGCGGAGGTGGCGGCAATGCAACCACCTCTCATGACACTTCAAGCAAAAGGCACCCCGAATACCGCGAGGTGCCATCAGGCATTATGGTGCAAAAATCAACGTTGGTCAAACAGCGCCTTGAGAGCACTCCAGGTCCGTTCCTCCACCAGGCCACTGCCGCCGCACTCGTCTTGGACCCCGGGATTGCTGCCCTGTCTGGTGACGTTGCCGTCGGGCTCGCCGTTGCCATCGTCGTCACCCAGTTCGAAGCCGTTGGTGCAATCGTCACGGTCCGAATCCATGTTCGCCAGGTTCAGGTCCCACACGCCGCCATTGGCCAGCCAGTCCTCGCCGAAGGGGTTGAGGCTCGAGTTGCCCGGCGAGGGGAATTCCACCGGGTGGCAGGTCAGGCAACGGTAGGGCTCCCACAGGGGCAGGCGTTCCATGTCCTCCAGGGTGGCCGATGCCGTCGCACACCACGGCTCCGCAGCAGCCACCAGCAGGCCGCAGAATACCAGTGTGGAAAGCCGAAGCGTGCGTTGCATGGCACTACCTTGAGTGGTCACTGGTGACCACCGATGTCTCGATTCGCTTGCCGCCGGCCACGTGACCGGGATTTCGCCTACTATTATAGCCGCAGCACCGGTTCCCGGTCAAATCGGCTAGTCCCCGGTATTGGCCGCCAACAGGGCCTCGATCCAACCCAGCATCTCGTCCCGACCCCAGCGCAGGCGGGCCGATGTGGGGAAAAACGGTGTATCGGCAGGTACCCCGATGGTCTCGATAATCTCCTGATAGCGTGGCCCACGGGCGTTGGTTCCCACCTTGTCGGTCTTGGTTACCGCCAGGCCGAAGGGGTGACCGGAGGCTCGTAACCAGCCGGAAATCTCCGCGTCCTCGGCAGTGGGTTTGTGCCGCGCATCCAGCAGGTGGAAAACAGCCAGGGGACGGTCCTGGGCCGCCAGGAAGCTCTGGAACAACTTACGCCATTGGGCCCGCTGCACCTTGCTGACCTTGGCAAAACCATAACCGGGCAAATCGACGATGTAGTAGCGCTGGTCCACCAGGAAGTAGTTCAACAGGCGGGTCTTGCCCGGCTTGCCGCTGGTCCGCGCCAGATCGCGGCGACCGGTCAGGTGGTTGATCAGGGACGACTTGCCACAATTGCTGCGCCCGATGAAAGCAAACTCCGGCAGCACCGTTTCGGGTCGGCCGGCAAGGTCCGGACTGCTGGTGACAAAACTGATTTCCACGGGTCAGCGCTTCCGTCCGGCCGCTTTGGCCGGCACCAGGGCCAGTTCGAGGACCTCGTCCATGTGCTCCACGAGATGGACCTTCAACTTGCGCCGCACCTCGGGGGCCAGTTCGCGGAACTCCTTCTCGTTGTCCTTGGGGATGACCAGATGTTTCGCGCCGGCGCGCACCGCCGCCACTGCCTTCTCGGGCAGGCCGCCGATGGGCAGAACCTTGCCCCGCAGCGTGACCTCCCCGGTCATGGCCACATCGGCACGGACCGGAACATTGCGCAACAGCGAGACCATGGCCGTGGCCATGACGATGCCGGCGCTGGGTCCGTCCTTGGGGACTGCCCCCTCGGGCACATGGAGATGGATCTGGTTCTCCTTGAACCACTTGCCGGAGGTCTCGCGACATAACCCGCGGGCAAAGCTGAGGGCTGTCTCCGCCGATTCCTTCATCACGTCCTTCAGGTTGCCGGTGATGGTGATCTTGCCGCTACCCGGCACCGCAGCCACCTCCACCTCCAGTATTTCCCCGCCCGCCACGGTCCAGGCCAGGCCCACCACGACCCCCACCT
>QNDV01000005.1 GCA_003646045.1 bacterium | reverse complement strand
CTCGGACTCGAGATCGGACTCGAAATCAAGGGTGGGCTCGGACTGTGGCGCCAATCGCGCCGCCAACCGCCGTGCCGCCGCGGGGTCATAGCTATTCTCTGCAGGGGCATCGAAGCCCGTGGCGATCACCGTCACCTGCAGATCGTTGCCCAGGGAATCATCCAACCCGTAGCCGAAGATGACATGGGCTGCCGGACCTGCCGCTTCCTGGATGTATTGCATGGCCAGGGCCGTATCCTGCAGCCCCACATCGGCACCAAGCATATTGACGAGCACCGCCTGGCTACCTTCGATATCCACGTTGTCCAGCAATGGTGAACTGATGGCGGCCCGGGCGGCCTCCACCGCGCGGTTCTCGCCGCTGGCCCGGCCCGTGCCCATCATGGCCTCGCCCATGCCCCGCATGACGGTACTCACGTCGGCGAAGTCCAGATTCACGTGGTCGTGGCGCGAAATGATCTCGTAGATGCCCCGGGTCGCCTCGTAAAGCACGTTGTCCGCGATCCGGAAAGCCTCGTGCATGCTCGTGTGCGGAGGCACCACTTCCAGCAGTTTCTGGTTGGGAATGATGATGAGGGTGTCGACGGAGGCGCGCAGCTCATCGATGCCCGCTTCGGCCTGGTTCATGCGGACAGCCCCCTCGAACACGAAGGGTCGGGTGACGATTCCTACCGTCAGCGCCCCCAGTTCGCGGGCCACGTCGGCCACCACGGGTGAGGCGCCGGTGCCGGTGCCACCGCCCATGCCGGCCGTGACAAAAACCATATCCGCCCCGGAAAGAGCCGCGGCAAGATGCTCACGATCCTCTTCCGCGGCCGCGCGACCGGTGAGCGGATTGCCACCCGAGCCCAGGCCCTTGGTGAGCTGCGCTCCGATCTGCATGGCATTGTGGGCAGTGGATTCCTTGAGAGCCTGCAGGTCCGTATTGACGGCCAGGAATTCGATCCCGGTCAGACCCGCTTCCATCATGCGGCCGACAGCATTGCCGCCGGCTCCGCCGACGCCAGCGACCTTGATGTTGGCCAGGCGCTCGATTTCCTCGGCGAATTCGAACATCATGGCACCCGCCTCCTCCTTGAGTTGGGTGATCTCGCTATGGGGTTTCACATCCGTTAGTAGCACATCCGGGGCCGGTCGCCAAGCCAAAATACGCACTGCCGGGCAGGAATCTCAACCGGCGCCGGTCGCCGCTCGTTCCCGCGGCCGGAATACCTTCCGCAGTCGCCCCAGCAAATTGCCATCGCGGGCACTCTGCTCCACGGTCTCGGCATCCACCGCATCGCGTGCCACGCACATGCTCAATCCGATAACGGTGGCCCACTGCCCCGGCGGCAAGCGGTCCGATCCGCCCAATCCCGCGGGCAAATACCTCGCCTGCACCGGCAGGTCGAATACCTCTTCGCACAGTTGCCGTGTACCTTCGCAGCGACTGCCGCCCCCCGTGATTACGACCCCGGCCTGGAGCCGCGACAATTCGCGCAGGTCACCGAAATCACGCTTCACATAGGACAGGATCTCTTCACAACGCGGTTCGAGAATGGCTGCCACCAGACCGGGAGTTTCGGCGGGGCGTTCCTCCTCGAAAAGTGCGTCGATGGAAACCGCATCGACCAGGCTGCGCAGCACTACCCCCCGTAGTTGCTTGACCCGCTCCGCCTCGGACACCGAGATGCGCAGGCCATGGGCCAGGTCGCCGGTGAGGTGGTCGCCTCCCAGGGGTACCGTACCGCAGGAAAGCACTGCGCCCTGGCGATAGACCGCCCAGTTGGTGCATTGCCCCCCCATGTCCACCAGGATCACACCGGCCTCCCGCTCGGGCCCGGTCAGGAGACTCTCGCCCGCCGCCAGCACATCCACCTCTTCGCCCTGGGGTCGGTACTTGGCGGTCTCGATGGCGTTCTGCAGGTTGTGCAGTACACTGCGCGATCCGGTGACCAGATGGGCCTGCATCTCCAGCTGGCTGCCCACACGACCCACCGGATCGACGATGCCCCGTACCCGGTCCACGGCGAATTCCACCGGGGTGACCGTCAGGATGCGGTGGTCGAAGGGCAGGGCCATGGAACGTACACGACCGCGCACATCCTCCACATCGCCGGCACGGATGGGGCGTGGTCCGGGACCGATGGGCAGTTGGGCGGTGGAACGGACACTCCGGAGGTGGCTACCCGCGGCACTGTAGGTAAAGCCGGTGACATAGATGTCGCAGTCGGCTTCGAGGGCCCGCATGGTACGCGCGATGCAGCGGGTGCCGGCGGCCAGATTCACGAAATCACCGTCCTGGAAACCCTCGGTGGGTTCCTGGCTGCAGCCGAGTATTTCGAGTGAACCGTCCGCGCCGATCTCGGTGACAAGTGCGCGAAACGCCGTAGTGCCGAAATCACACGCGACGATCAGACTGCCCTGGCTCATACCGGCTCCTTCCAGTCGGGCGCCGCGAGTGCGGCCATTTCCTGGTCCCGGCCGATCCTTCGGCCGTCAGGACCCTCGGCGGCGAACAGTGACCCGATCCCGGAATCTCAGGTCCACTTCCAGACCCTGGTCCAGGTGGTCGCGCGCCATCATGTAGCGCTCAAGCCGCCGGGCGAAGTGTTCCCGGCCGACGAGCAGCGTGCCTGCGTCTCCAGCCAGGACGATAGCGTATCCCTGCTCACGGGCAACCACAAAATCCACGGGCACGTGTGCCTCGAGGCCCGTGGACTCCACCGCCGCCAGCAAGGCCAGGACCTGGTCCCGTTCGTGCGGAGGCAGACAGGACACCCCGGTGCTGTCAGGCGCAACAGCTACTCCCACCAGCACCGGCAAAGCCGGCGCTACCAGGGACTCGGGAAAAGCCAGGACCCGGCCGTCGCCCACCAGTACCCGCGGCCTGGTACCGTCACCGACTCCGTCGACCGTCACCAGTGGTCGCCACTCGCGCAGGTCCAGGTAGAGGTGGTTTGGCAGATGGCGTTGCATATCCACTTCCCGGACCCAGGGCAGGTCGGCCATGGCCACCGTCACATCACTGCCCTTGAGGGTCCAGATGTTGCGCCCCAGCAGACTTTCCAGACAGGACTCCAGCCGACTGCGCTCCGTAAAGCGGTACCCGCCGGTTTCCACCTGCGCCACGGCAAACAGGTCTCCCGTCAACAACCACCAACCCGCGACCACCGCCGTTGCGACCACGGCCAGAACGGCCAGGATACGCCACCAGCGACCCGCGGACGAACCCGCAGGGTGCCGGCGCACCGCAAACCCCGTGCGGTCCGATCCCGCCTCCCTGTTCACGGTTGAGTGTTGTCCAGGTGCCGGCAGACAGCCGCCACTTCACGCCCGATATCACCCGCGCCCATGGTCATCAACAGGCTGCCGGGAGCAGTCCTGCGGTCCAGCCAACGCGGCAATGCCTTGAAGTCCGGCAGCAGATCCACCACCGTGCCGGCCTTGGTTGCCAATTCCGCGGCGATGGCCTCACTGTCCGCACCGTCGGCCTGGCTTTCGCCGGCGGCGTAGACCGGCAGGAGACCAACCACGTCGGCAGCGGCCAGGGCGTCGGCGAATTCGGCGCAGAAATGGGCTGTGCGCGAATAGCGGTGGGGCTGAAACAGTACCACCAACGGCCGCTCCCAGGTCCGAGCCACTTCCAGGGTCGCCCGGATCTCGGTGGGATGGTGACCGTAGTCGTCTATGACCAGGACGCCGCCGTGTTCGCCGTGTTCCTCGAGACGGCGGCTCACGCCGCTGCTGGCGGCCAACCCTCCCGCCAGATCGGCGAACGGCACCCCCAGTTCCAAACCCACCGCCACGGCAGCCAGGGCGTTCTGGAGGTTGTGGCGCCCCCGCAGCTGCAGACGCAGAATACCCAGTTCCTCTCCGGCGAACCAGATCCGCGCGGCCAGGCCCGCTTCCGGATCCGGTACCGGCTCGCCCCGTACGTCCGCCCCGTCACCCAGACCGTAGGTGACGACCTTGCGGTCCAGTCGCGGTATGAGCGCCCGCACTTCCGGATCGTCGGCGCACAGTACACAGGCCCCGTAGAAAGGCACGCGTTGCAGGAAGGTGATGAAGGCGTCGCGCAGGGTTTCCAGGTCAGGATAGAAATCCACGTGCTCAAGGTCGATATTCGTTACCACGGCCACCGTGGGCGTCAAGTGCAGGAAGGTGCCATCGCTCTCGTCGGCCTCGGCCACCAGATACTCGCCCGCACCCAGTTTGGCACCGGTGCCCACGGCCAGGATTCGTCCGCCCACGATCACCGTGGGGTCCAGGTCCCCCGCGGCCAGAGCATCGGCCACCAGACTGGTGGTCGAGGTCTTGCCGTGACTGCCGGCCACGGCTATGCCCTGCTTGAGGCGCATCAGTTCAGCCAGCATCTCGGCCCGGCGGATAACGGGAATTCCACGCCGCCGGGCCTCGGTGACCTCGGCATTGGCTTCGGTCACGGCGGACGACCGCACCACGACGTCGGCACCCTCCACGTATTGGGGAGCGTGCCCCGCATGGACCGTCGCTCCCAGCTGGACCAGACGGCTGGTGACGGCGGTGACGGCCAGGTCACTGCCGCTCACCGTAAAGCCAAGGTTGAGCAGGACCTCGGCGATGCCGCTCATACCCACGCCGCCGATGGCGACCAGGTGGATGTGTCCGGTGTTGCGGAACAAGGTATCAGTCTCCCGGGGCGAGACGGCCCGCCGGATGTCCGATGAGGTTCAAGAGATCCGCCGCGATGATACCCGCGGCCTCCGGCCTTGCCAGACCGGCGGCGGCGCGTCCCATGTCCCGCAACCGGTCCCCGTCGGCCAGCAGTTCGTCAACCATAGCGGCCAGGGTCGCCCCGTCGCAATCCCCATCGGCCAACACCTGCGCCGCACCGGCTTCGTGGCAGGCCTCGGCGTTGAGGGTCTGGTGGTCGTCCGTGGCGTGGGGAAACGGCACCAGCAACGCGGGACGTCCGGCAGCCTGCAGCTCTGCCAGGGTCATGGCGCCAGCCCGGCTCACCACCAGATCGGCCCAGGACAGGGCGTCCGGCATGTCTTCAATATAGCCGTCAACTGCCACCCGAGGGCCGGCAGCGCCTTCCCAGGCCGCCGCCACCTCGTCCCGGGCGGCAGGGCCGGTCTGGATCCGCAACTCGAGGTCCCCGCGTTTCCGCCAGATCCCGGCCGCCTCGACCAGGGCCAGGTTCAGGGTGCGTGCACCCCGGCTGCCGCCGAAGACCAGCACGCGCCTGTTCTCTCCGGCCACCGGATCAGCGGGCGCCGGAATACCGTTGAAGGCCTCGCGCACCGGGTTACCCGTCACCACCGTGGTGCCGGCCCGGAACCACCGCGCAGCGGCGCCAAAGCCCAGGTACACCCGTCGCGCCCAACGCCCCTCCAGACGGTTCGCGGACCCGGGTATGGCATTCTGCTCCTGCAGCACGCATGGCACGCCCAGCATCCTGGCCGCGAGCATGACGGGGCCGCCCACAAAACCGCCGGTGCCCACCACGACCGCCGGTCGCCAACCGGTCATGAGAACAAGACTACGCATTACGCCGCCCACGAAATTCACCAGGAACATGATACGGGCGGCCGTACCCAGCCCCCTCAGCGGCGAGGCGGGAACCAGATACAACCTGTAACCTGCAGCGGGTACCAGTCGGGATTCCAGACCGCGACGGGTTCCGGCAAAGCGCACGTCCACCCCCGGAACCAGCCGGCCCAGGGCGGCGGCTACTGCCAGCCCCGGATAAACGTGCCCGCCGGTACCGCCTCCGGTCACCAGGATGCGTGGCGGGACGGCATTCACGAAATTCCACTCCGATCCCAGCGTGCCCGCCAGATCTCATGGGCCAGCGACACGCGTTCGACACTCAACAATATTCCGATGGCCGCCATGGAGGCGATCATGGCCGTACCGCCGAAACTGACAAAAGGCAATGGTACGCCGATCACCGGCAGGATGCCCGTGACCATGCCGATGTTGGCCACTCCGTAGACGGTCAATCCAGTGGTCACTCCTGCGGCCAGGGCGCTGCCGAAGGTATCCGCGGCGCGCGCGGCAATGGCGAAACCGCGCCAGGCGATGACGCCCAGCATGATGATCACCGCCAGGGTTCCGAAAAGGCCCCACTCCTCCCCCAGCACCGAGAAGGCAAAGTCGGTGTGGGCTTCCGGCAGGAAAGAGAACTTGTTGTGGCTTTGGCCCACGCCCAGGCCACGCCAGCCGCCGGCGCCCAGACCGATGATGGATTGGGAAACCTGGTAGGTATAGTCCCCGCGCAGCAGACCGTCCAGCCAACCGTCCCAACGATTCTGCAACTTGTTGACCACCACGAAGGCGAAGGCCATGCCCACCGCCGGCACGGCCATCAGGGGCACCAGCCATCGCCACGAGGTACCACATACGAAAAGAAGCACCAGGGTCACACAGGCCACCACCAGCACATTGCCGAAATTGGGCTGCAGCACCAGGAGGATCACCAGCGGCACGGCACCCAGCCCCAGGGCAACGGCCACCCGCTGCAGGTGGGGACTGGTTTGTCGGGGCCGCAGGGCCAGTCTTTCCGCCAGAAAGATGATCAGGGCCAACTTGGCCAGTTCCACCGGTTGCAGCGAGAATCCGAATATCGTGACCCACCGGTTGATGTCCCGATCGCCGAACAGGGTCCAGGCCACCAGGGCGTAGCTCACCGCCAGCAGGGGCAGGTGTACTTTACGTGCGCGCAATACCCGGTAGTCCAGGTTCATGAGCACCAGGATTGTCACACCGCCCACGGCGATCATGAACAGGTGCTTGGCGGCCACGTAGTGCCTGCCCAGGAGCGACGACCCGGCGAAGCGGCCGTAGCTGCCGGCTCCCCACACCACGAACAAGCCGATAAAGAGCAGGGCACCCACGGCGCCGAGCAGGGTGGGGTCGGCCCCCCGCAGGGGAGCGGCCAGGTTGTGCAGACGTCGCTTCACGGCATCTCCTTGTCCGGGTCCAGCGCTGCCGCGCCGGCTGCCAGGGCCGCGGCCTTGAACGCTGCACCCCGTTGCCGATAGCTGGTGAACATGTCGAAACTGGCGCAGGCGGGACTGAGCAGGACCACCGCATCGGGAGCAGCCAGGTCCGCGGCCAGAGCCACGGCCCGGTCCATGTCCGGCGCCGCGGTTACCGCTACGACATCAGCCAGGGCGGCTGCCACCACCGGTCCCTCGGCGCCGATGGTCACCACGTGGCGCACCGGCCCCATCACTTCGCGCAGGGGGCGGTAGTCCTCCCCCTTGCCGCTGCCGCCGAGGATCAGGACGACCTGCTGCCCGTAGCCGTCCAGTCCCGACACGACGGCATGCACGTTGGTGGCCTTGGAGTCGTTGACGAAGCGGACGCCGTCTCGCAGTGCCACCAGTTCATGACGATGAGCCAGGCCGCCGTAACCGGCCAGGCCGGCGGCGGTGGCATCACCGGGTATGCCGAGTGCCCTGGCCGCCCCGGCCACAGCCAGGGCGTTCAGGAGATTGGGTGGCGAATCCAGGGCCACCCTGTCGCTCGCGAGCAGGCAACTGCATTCCCCGTCACCCTGAATGTACAAATCCTTGTCGCGATAGAAGATACTGGCCCCGGCGTCCTCCTCGCCGAAGAGGACGGTTCTGCCCGGTGAACTCCACCCGGCCGCCTCGGGGCATCCGGTCCAGGCCAGGTAGGTTCCTCCGGTTGCTACTTTTTCTGCCAGGATTCGCTTGGCCCGGTAGTAGGACGTCAGATCCTCGTAGCGGTCCAGATGATCCGGTGCCAGGTTCAACACCAGCCCCACCTGCGGCCGGAAAGTGCTGACGGTTTCCAACTGGAAGCTGGACACCTCCACCACCGCCAGGTCATGGGGAGTCAATTCCTCGGCCACGGTACACAGGGGACGGCCCAGATTGCCTACGGCTTCGGCCCGGCGCCCCGCGCCACGTACCACGTGGGCCAGCCAGTCGGTTACGGTAGACTTGCCATTGGTGCCGGTCACACCCACCAGCGGCGCGGCACAGAAGCGCGAACCGAGTTCCACTTCGCCCAGTACCGGCACTCCCGGCGGCAGTGCGGCCAGCTGCGGATGGCTGCCGGGAACCCCGGGGCTGATCACCACGGCGAAGGGAACGACGGACGGCCAGGCGCCGCCGGTATGGAGTTCGTCGAAGGCCTCGGGTGCCAGCTTTGACAGGCCCTCACGCTCCCACCGGCGGCGCACCGACCGCTCGTCCGCATCGTCCACGCCCAGGACCCGCGCTCCCCGCTGCCGCAGCAGTCCGCCGGCGGCACAGCCGCTCCTGGCCAGACCCACTACCCAGATCACGCGATCATCTACGTCCCAGGACATCAACCGGTACTCCTATTGAAGTTTCAACGACGACATGCCCACGAGCAGCAGCAGGATGCCCACTATCCAGAAGCGCACGACGACCTGGTTCTCGGACCAGCCCGCCAGTTCGAAATGGTGATGCAACGGGGCCATGCGGAACAGTCGCCTACCGCCACTGCGGCGGAACCAGAAGACCTGCAGCATGACCGACACCGCCTCGGCCACGAAAATGCCGCCGATAACCACCAGCAGCAGTTCCTTCTTGACCAGGATGGCCACGGTACCCAGGGCGCCGCCCAGGGCGAGACTTCCCGTATCACCCATGAAGATCCGCGCCGGGTTGGCGTTGAACCACAGGAAGCCCAGGGCGGCACCCACCACCGCGGCGCAATAGATGGTGAGTTCGCCCGCAGCCGGTATGTACAGGAGATTCAGGTAGTCGGCGAAGACGACGTGGCCGGTGAGATACGAGATGACCGCGAAGCCGGCGAAAGCCAGGGCGCTCAAGCCGATTGCCAACCCGTCCAGACCGTCACTCAGGTTCACGGCGTTGCTGGTACCGGTGACCACCAGGATCACCAGGGGGATATAAAACCAGTTCCAGTTGATGAGTACATCCTTGAGGAACGGAACACTTGATACCGTGGTCTGGTCGCCCGCCGGCGCCGCGTAGATCAGGATGCCTCCCAGCAGCAGGCCATAGCTGACCTGCCCCACCAGCTTGAAACGGCCGATCATGCCCTTGGGTCGTTTCTTGACGACCTTCAGGTAGTCGTCCAGGAATCCGATGCCCCCCATCCAGATGGTACCTGCCACCGCCAGCAGCACGTAGGTATTGGTCAGGTCGGACCACAGCAGGGTCGGTACCACAATAGCGGCAAGCACCAGCACGCCGCCCATGGTGGGGGTGCCAGCCTTGGCCTGGTGGTGCTGTGGGCCATCGCCCCTGATGGTTTCCCCGATCTGCAGTTTCTCGAGCCGGCGGATTACCCAGTCACCGAAGATGAACGCGATGAGCAGAGCGGTGACAGTGGCATAGCTGGCCCTGAAGGTGATGTACTTGAAGACGTTGAATACCGACCAGTATTCGTGCAAGGGATAGAGTAGATGGTAGAACATACCGCTCCTGCCTAGGACTTGCCGCTGATCGCGGCGAACGATTCAATGACGGTTTCCATGGCCGCGCTGCGCGAACCCTTGACCAGCACCCGGTCACCGGCGGCGGTGTTTGCCGCCAGCCAGGCGGCCGCGGCGTCCTGGTCACTGCAATGACTGCCCTCACCACCGCACGCCTGGAACCCCTCGTTCATGAGCCGGGCCGGAGCCCCCACGGTCACCAGGTGATCAACACCGACTGTTGCCAGTTCGCGTCCGGTCTGCAGGTGGATTTCCACACTCTCGTCACCCAGTTCCCCCATGTGCCCCAGCACAACCACCGTGCGCCCGTCGCCGGCCAGGGCACACAGCGCCCTGGCCGCGGCGACCACGCTGCGCGGGTTGGCGTTGTAGGAATCGTCCAGGACCGTGCGACCGTCCACGATCAGCACCAGACCCCGATGGGGAGATGCCGTGAAAGCCGCCAGCCCGCGGCGCAGTTCCGCCTCGTCCAGACCCAGGGCCTGTCCGGCCAGGATGGCCGCCACCAGATTGGCCCCGTTGTGTTCCCCGGGCAGGGGCACGGCCCAGGTTTGACCGTCCAGCTCCAGTTCGCCGCCACGGCCGGTGGCTCGCCAGGACCAGCGATGTTCACCCCTCGTCTGCCCCCAGGACACCACTCGCGCCGATGTAAGCCCACACCAGGTATCGAAGCCGGGGCTGTCCGCGTTCAGTACCGCCGTCCCGTGGGCAGGCAGGGACGCCACGAGTTCGCCCTTGCCGGCAATGACGCCGTCCAGATCACCGAATTGGGCCAGGTGCGCCGGCGCCGCATTGGTGATCACGCCGACAGACGGCCGGGCCAGTTGTGCCAGCGCCGCGATTTCACCCACCGCCGACGCTCCCATTTCCACTACGGCGCGGCTATGGTCAGGTGTCAGGGACAAGAGGGTCAAAGGCACACCGAGATGGTTGTTCAGGTTGCCGCGGGTGGCCAGGACGGACCCCGCGCCACCGAGCAGGGCCGCCAGGAAATCCTTGGTAGTGGTTTTGCCGTTGGTGCCGGTAACCGCCACGGTGGGCACATCGTGGCGCTGCCGCCAACAGCGGGCCAGACAGCCCAGGGCCGCCACGGGATCAGGGCTCAGCAGGGTACCCGTTCCCGGAGCGGCCGACGATCCCATCAGGGGATGTTGGGCCGGATCGTCAGCCGTCCGGGTCAGGATCCAATGGCCGGCGGCAAGGGCCGCGGGCGCGAAGTCACAACCATCGGCCCGGGCACCTGCCAGGGCGACAAAGAGTTGTCCGGGGCGCAGGTGGCGTGAATCGAGACCGGCGCCGCTGAAACCGCCCCCGGGTACAGCATCATCAGGGGGTGCCAGAACTCCATGGTGGGCCACCAGTACACGGTCCAGCAGACCGGCAGCCTCCAGATCCGCCGCCGCCAGGGTCGCGTCGTAGCGCGGGACACTCACAACGCCACCTCCCGCAGCCAATCCCGGACGATCCGACGGTCGTCCAGGTCCAGTACCCGTTCGCCCACCAACTGGTAATCCTCGTGGCCCTTGCCGGCGACGACCACCACATCGGATGGCCTGCTGGCGGCCAGAGCAGCCCGGATCGCCATGGTGCGATCGACAACCACTTGTCGTGCCTCGGCCCGCGGTGCCTTGACCGCGTCGAAGCCGGCGACGATCCCCGCACAGATGGACGCGGGGTCCTCGCTACGGGGATTGTCCGAGGTGATCCAGGCCAGGTCCGCGGCCTGCGCCGCCACCTCGCCCATGAGAACACGTTTGCCCCGGTCCCGATCCCCGCCGCAACCGAAGACCAGCAGGATACGCCCAGCGGACAACTCGTCGCAGGTGGACAGGACCGCCGCGAGAGCGTCGTGGGTGTGGGCATAGTCCACCACCGCCAGCGCTCCCGAAGGCAGGGCGAACTGTTCCAGGCGACCGGGCACCTGCCGTACCGCCGCCAGGGCCTCCACGCAGGAGTCCGCCGGATAACCCAGGGCCAGCCCCGCGGCCAGGGCCGCAGCGAGGTTCTCGACGTTGAAACGCCCCACCAGGGGGCTGGTCAGTTCCAGGGTCCTGCCGCGCCAATCCAGCTCCAACCGGGATCCCCGCAGATCTAGTTCGGCGTGCAGAACCCGCAGGTCGGCGCAAACCTCGGGATTCGTCGAAAACCGCACCACCTGGTGATCGCCGGCGGTGATCCCCGCCAGCGCCGGATCGTTGCCGTTGACCACCAGGACACCCTGTTCCGGGCGCAGTCTCCCGGTGATGAGCGTCTTGGCCGCCAGATAGGCCGCCGCATCGCCGTGGTAGTCCAGGTGGTCGCGGCCCAGGTTGGTCATGACCGCCACGTCCAGCTCCAGACCAGCCACCCGCTGTTGATCCAGGGCGTGGGAGGATATTTCCAAGGCCACCGAGCGGCAGCCGGCAGCACGCATACGCTCCAACCAGGCGTACAACACGGGACCGCCGGGGGTCGTCAGCGGTGCCGACTCCCGCACCCGCCCGTCATCGTAGAAGATCGTACCCAACAGACCGCAAGGTCCCTCGAGTTCACCAAGCAGGGCCTGTAGCAGGAAACTGACGGTAGTCTTGCCGTTGGTTCCGGTAACGGCCACCGTGCGCAGGGCGGCATCCGGTCGTCCGTTCAGCAGGCGCGCGATGCGGGCCGGCAGGTCCCGGGTGTCTGCGGCCACGAGGATCGGTCCGTCACCGGCCTTTTCCACGTTTCCCCTGGTACAGGCCACGGCTCCCACACCGGCGGCGCGGACAGCCGCCAGAAATTCATGCCCATCCCGCCTGGTGCCACGAACCGCCACGAACAGGGTATCCGGCCCTGCTTGTCGACTGTCCGCCGTCACGTTGCTGATGATCGTGTTGCCCTCACCGCACAGTTCGGTGTCCGGCAGCAGGGCCTGGATCTGGGCCAGGGTCAGTGCCATGTCCCCTCCATGCGCAACCGTACCGGATGACCCTGCAACGGGCGTCCCGGTGCCGGATCCTGGGCCACGGCATATCCCGCACCCCTGATGGCTACGTCGATACCCAGTCGCGCCGCCAGCCCCTGGGCCTGGCGATTACTCAAACCTGCGAAGTCGGGGCACAATTGACGGCTCGTCGCCTGCGGGTTTCTCCGACCGGCTACCACGAGTTGGACCTGGTGGCCGGCTGGACAGGACGCTCCGGCCGCCGGTGTCTGGGCAACCACCACACCGTCGCGCCCGGCTCCCGCGCCCACGAGTCCGGCTGCAGCCAGGCGCTGCACCGCACAGGCGGCGCTCAGGTGCAGTACATCCGGCACCACGGCGTCGTCCGGGGCAGCAGCCATCTCCAACTGTGCCGTGCGGGCACCCGGAGCACCGGTCAACCAATCCGTGGTGAAACGGATGTCCTCGACCACGGCGCGAAACAGGGGGACCGCACTTTCGGCGGCGTAGTAGTGGTAACCGCGGGGCTCATCCAGTGTGGTCAGGATCACCAGGCGCGGTTCATCCAGGGGCACGATCCCCGCGAAGCTGGCTATATAGGCCCCGGCGGTGTAGCCCCGGCCCTCACGTTGTTTCTGGGCCGTGCCCGTCTTGCCGCCGATACTTATCCAGTCCAGGTTGGTGCCCTTGCCCGTGCCCTCCCTGACGGCCCGGCCCATGGCTTCGCGCAGTACCGCCGCCAGTGGTGCGCTGATCACCCGGCGCAGCAGGACGGGGGGAAACCGCTCGGTCACCCGGCCGTCGGCATCGCGGATCGTGCTGACGAGCCGCGGCGCATAGAGCGCGCCACCATTGGCCACCGCACACACAGCCAGGCCGAGTTGGAGGGGAGTAACCGCCAGTTCCTGACCGATGGCCAGGGTAGGCTGGGAGCGAACGGACCATTCTTCGGGACTGCGCAGTATTCCCGCGGCCTGGCCGGGATAGGGCATGGCGGTGGCCTGACCGAAACCGAAATCCAGGAAGTCCCGGTGCATCTCACTGGGATCCAGGTTGGCCACGGCCCTGGCGAAGTAGATGTTGCTGGACTTGGAAAAGGCCGGCATCAAGGCCAGATCACCGTATTTGTGATCATCGTCGTTGCGAATGCGGAAACTGCCGAAATCACTGTCGGAACAGTCGAAAATGCTGGACGTATCGATGGCGGCCCGACGCAGCAGCGAGGCCACGGTGAAGATCTTGAAGACGGATCCCGGCTCGAACTGTTTGGTGAAATTACTGTTCTGCCAGACGGCCTCATCGGTTTGACGCGCCTGGCGATCGCCCATCAGGGGCGCACTGGCGGCGGCCAGCACATCGCCGGTGTGGGGATCCAGGATCAGGACCGAACCACCACGGGAACCTGTGGCTGCTATCGCCGCAGCCAGCCTTTCCTCGCTGATGGCCTGCAATTCAATGTCCATGGTCAGGCGCACATCATGCCCGTGAACGGCCTCCTCCAGGACGAGGCGGCCCAGATCACGCCCCGGGACGGCGGTGGTCACCGACTGGCAGCGACCGGGACGGCCCGCCAACACGTGGCGCAGACTGTGCTCCATGCCCGTGGCCACGGTGGTGTCGCCGCCTTCGCGACAGAAACCAATGGTCGCTGCTCCAACGCCGCCTGCGGGATAGACTCGCGCGCGCACGGTGTCTAGGGTCACGGCCCGGACCCGGCGCAGGTTCGCCTTCTGGTCGCGGCTCAGGACAACGGATTTGTTGAGTACGACATGACCGCCGGCGCGCGTGAGGCGACGGCGCAGATCGACGGCATCCCAATCAAGAACCTCTGCCAGGGTACTGACGACCTTTTCCCGGTCGTCCATCAACGAAGTCGCCACCCCCACCCTCCAGGTGGACACCGAAAGCGCCAGTGGGCGTCCGTGCCGGTCATACAGGTCGCCGCGTACCGCGGGTAAGGCCGTTTCCTGCCACCACAGACCGTCTGCCTTCGCCTTACATTCGTCGTGCATGAACACCTGGATCTGGACCACCCGGACCACCAGGGCCAGCGCTGCCAACACTACGGCCGCGCGCAGAACGGCAAAGCGTCCCGACACGCGGCGGCCCCTCATTCCATTCCCCCGGATCCGGTAGCCGCGCTGGCAGCCCTGGGCTGGAGCGAAACCATGGCTCCCGCCAGCAGACGCACTGGAGTTGCGGCGCCGGTTTGCCGGTCACCGGCGCCCAGATTGGCCAAGAGTCGTTGCCAGGGACCCGTGGCCGGATCGGGCGAAGGTACCACCAGGACGAAATCCGGATCCTCGGGCGCCACCAGGTCCAGTTCGGACCGGGCACGTTTGCGCACCGCCTGCCGGTCCGTGGCCGTGGTCCAGGCTGCCTCGAGACCGGCTGCCCTGGCCAACAGGCACTCCTGGTGATCCTCGAGCGCAGCCACCTCGGCACGCAGAATGGTAACCTGGACAGTCACCAGCAGGGCAACGGTAAGTCCCACTCCCAGTGTCATTACGACCCCCGCCAACCGCAGGGCCCGGCGGTCCAGCAGGCCACGCCGGTACGCCATGGCCGTGCCGGCCCGTTCCAGCGTCAGGTCACGACAGCACCAGGAATTCAGTTTTCGGCCCATGGCTCCTCCTGGACGGCAACAGCCGTCAGATCCTTTCGACCGCACGCAGGCGTGCACTTCTGGCGCGGGGATTGACGGCCGTTTCCATGGCATCCGCCTGGACGGCTCGGCGCGTCACCCGACGCAGGGTCGCTTCGTGTCCACAGGTACAGATGGGGGTTCGTGGCGGACACAGACAAGTCCGGCTCTCCCGCTCGAAGTGCTGTTTGACCATCCGGTCTTCCAGCGAGTGATAACTGATGACCACCGCTCGCCCGCCCGGGACCAGCATATCCGCCAGCTGACCGAGCGCCTGGGCCAAGGCGTCCATTTCCTCGTTTACGGCTATACGCAGGGCCTGGAACACCCGGCTGAGAACAGGTGTGGGCTTGACAGCGCCGGGCACGGCATTCCTGAGGATCTTCGCCAGCCTGCCGGTGGTTGTCACCGGCTCCTCGCGACGGGCCGCCACCACTGCCCGGGCCAGGCGGCGACTCATACGCTCCTCGCCCCAGCGATAGATCAGGTTCGCCAGTTCTTCCTCACCCAGGGTGTTGATCAGGTCACTGGCTGGTCGTCCTGAAGTAGGATCGAAACGCAGATCCAGGGGCCCGTCCGCCCGGTAGCTGAATCCCTTGTCCGGGTGGTCCAATTGGCGGGAGCTGACCCCCAGGTCCAGCAGGATGCCGTCCACACGGGTCCAACCCGCTGCTGCCGCCGCCTGATCCAGGTGGCGGAACGATGCGTGATGACAATGGAGTCCGGGATGATCGGTAGCCAGATCGCGACAGGCCGCCTGGGCTTCACCGTCCAGATCGACACCCACGACCTCGGCGCCCGCCGCCAGCAACCGGGCGCTGTGTCCGCCGAATCCAAAGGTGCCGACGATGTACCGCCGTCCCTTGGCCGGCTGGAGCAAGTCGATAGTCGACTCCAGCAGCACTGGGACATGCGGGGGAACGGTCATGGCATACGCACGGCGGCGAGGCTTCCGAGGTGGCGCAGGGTGGGCAGCCCGACGGGGGCCTGGCTGCAGTCGCAGTCCCAGTCTTCCATGACCAGGATAGCCTTGAGGTAGTCGCTCCACCCCTGCAGGAAAAGAGCGTGACCCCGACGGTGCAGGCGCCGGTGCCACGCGATAAGGCTGCGCGTTGCGCGGTAGTCCATGTGGGTCAGACCGGCGCCTTCGAGGACGATGTGTGCGCCATGCGCCAACGGCCCGGGTGCCACCCGGGCCGCCAGGGCAGCGACTCCATCGCGATCGAGAATTCCCGAGAGAGAGACCCAGACAGCCCGTTCCGTATGTCTGACCTGGACATCCAGTGTGCTGCGGGTGGCCTCCTGCCGTGCAGACTGACGGGTCCCCTCTCTCGGCATATGCGGGCTCCTTCCCTGCCTCCGCCCCTCCATGGGCGGGTGTCCATTCATCTCTGCCTTGTCCGGGCCGGGCGGGCGCCGTTCCGTCGGCGCCGCTCCGCCCGGCCGATACCGGCGGCATCCGTGCCGCCGGATGCTTCCTAGCGGAAGAACTCGTCCTGGAAGCCCGCGTCCAGGGCGGTCGCGTCAGCGTCGCCCTCGTCCATCAGGCTTTCCGGATTCCACAATTCCATGTAGTTGCCCACACCGACGACCAGGATCTTCTTCTGGATACCGACCGTGCCGAGCAATTCGACAGGCACGGCAATCCTGCCCTGACTGTCCGGTTCGACCATCCGACTGTGCAGACTCATGCGCCGCAGGTTTCGCCGCAGTTCGGGACTTGGCGGGCCGGACCGCAGACGATTGTAGGCCTCGATCCAGACAGCATGGGGATGGACGGTCAGACCGCCGTCGGGGCCACGCATCACCACGTACCGCTCATCCCCCGTATCGGGTCCGCCCTTACGGAACCGGAATGGCAGATTGAACCGACCCTTGGCGTCCACGGACCGGGTGTATTGGCCGTGGAACGTGAAGGCCGGAGGCGGCAGCTGGTTGTTGTGGGCCGTAATGTCCATAACCATTCCGAGAGTTTAATCACCGTCCGGTGCCTTGAGGGTTGTTAGTGGCGGGAATCACGCGATCCCTGCGTTTTTGCGCCGATCCTTCGGCACCCGCCACTTTCACCACCCATCACCATTTTCACCCACTGGTCACCACCGGATAGTATGCGGCCCCCACAGGGGTGTCAACCCCGGTTCGTGAGAAAATCAAAAATAATTGCAATAGCGAAAAATAGGCGAAAATATGGGGTAGGAAATCTGTCAGCGGCGGCGGCGCAGAGCCGAACGAATCGACAAGCCCGTGGTTTGGCGGAAGCGGATGATCATCAGCAGGGAGCCGCAGCTGTAGGCAATGGTACTGGACCAGGCCGCACCCACCGCTCCGTGCTCCGGAATGAGCAACAATCCCATGGCCAGATTCACCGCCAGCGTCAGCAGGCTGGCCTGGGTATTCCAATGGGGCTTGCCGCGGCCAATGAAGTCACCTGAAAGGACGGCTCCGGGGGCGAAAGCGACAATGCCGGGCAGGAGGGCTCGCAGTGACGCCGCGGCCCCGGCGTAGGCACCACCGGCCAACAGGGCAAGCAGGGGTCCCGCAACCACGGCTAGGGGGATCGCCGCCGCCAGGGTCACCAGGATACCCAGACGGACCGCGCGGGACGCGGTGCGGTCCCGATCCGGATCGGAAGCCGAGGCCGCCGAGGTGTGGACCAGCAGGGGCGTCATGGCACCAGGCAGCAGCCACAGCATCTCCCCCATGTGGACCGCCACCGAGTAGACCCCCACCTCGGCGGCGCCGTGCCAATTCAGCACCAGGGCCTGATCCAGACGGAGCAACAGGAAATAGGCCACCGCGGACAGTTGGCCCACCCAACCACGTTTCAGGTTGAAGGCAATCAGGCGAAACAGGGGCAAGCGGCCCAACCCCACCGGCAAGGGTGGGCCTGACGGTTCCTGGCAATCCGGCAGCGGTCCGGCCGGCGGGCGCCGGATCTCACGGACCAGCACCGCCGTCAGGGTCAGGGCCCCCATGAACTGGGCCACCGCGAAGGCCGCCACCGTGGAGACGAAACCCAACAGACCGAAACCGGCCAGGGTCGCCACCAGCAACAGGTGCCCCGCGGCTCTCCAGCCGTTGACCGCGGCACCGATCACCAGTCGCCCGCGAGCCAGCAGGTCGTAGGAAAATATCTCGAAGATCATCAGTCCCATGGCCGCCAGGGCCACCAGGAATCCCACGCCGCGGGTCCAGCCCAGTTCCAGGTGGAGAAAACCCGCCACGGCATCGGTATGGGCCATGGCACCAGCCGCCAGGAGCACCAGGGCCATCAGCAACAACCACACGCTCTGGACGGTGACCATGCGCGTCGCCGTGACCAGCCCCCGCCTGAGGGGAGGTACCGCGGCCAACCCCATGCCTGCCGCCAGCAGGGCCGAGGACAGCTGGGCGATGGCGACGGTCAGGCTGTAATGCCCCTGGCCCGTGGGCCCCAGGGTCTTGGCCACCACGAAAACCACGGCAGCGTTGGCCAGTACCTGCCAGATCCGGCTGTAGAGGATCCGGCCCCCGGCGGCGACAAGTCTCATGTTCCACCGTCCTGAGCCACCGGTGCCGACGGATCGTGCAGACGACGACCGCCAACCAGGGAATCCCGTCGACCGACAATACCGCGCAATCCCCGCACCAGGCGGGCCAGTCGGGTGTCGGCCACATACCAACCCCGGTGGCGGATCTCGGCGCCGAAACCCTCCTTGAAGAACCCGAGACTGGCACTGCCACCGCTGGCCCCGAGATCCAGCCAACGGGCGCCACGACGTTGGGCTTCCACCATGTCCGCCCACACGGCCAGGGTCGCCGGGTAGAGGGTGCGCGCCCGGGTCGGATCCGTGACACCGTTCCAGGCGGTGACCCAGTCCCCACGCTGCAGATTGAGGTGACCGCCGATGACTTCACCCTCGTAGCGCACGCATACGAACCAGGCCGCCCCGCCCGTCGCGTCCGCCGGCGCGGCAATCAGGTCCCCCAACAGGTCCAGGGGCTGGGCTGGTACTCCCCACAGGTTGCTGGCATCCACGTGCAGGCGATGGTAGCTCGCCAGGTCCTCCGGGTCGTCGGATACCGCCGCGGTCACGCCCCGTCGCAGGGCCCGGTCCCGTTCCTTGCGCTTGCTGCGCCGCAGCTGTGCCACCAGCAGGCCCTCCTCAGCGGGCAGGGGTATGACCGCTGCCCGGTTGTCCTGCCGTCGCCAACCGCCCAGATCGGCCAGCAACTTGCCCCAGCGTTGCTCGTGCACGGGATTGAGTGCCACGCCACAGGAGGCCAGTCCCGCTCCACGCACCTCCAACAGGGCGTCCAGCAAAGCGGTGACCACCCGGGCAGCCTGTGCCTGGTCCAGGTCCGGAGAAACCAGGGGACCACCGGAACAGCCATGCGGTCCGGAATGCGTGCGGCGAAATACACTGCCGTGGACCACGGCGGATAACCCGCCCAGCAATTGCCCGTCCCTGCACAGGGTCAACCACACCGGCCGGCCGGCGGGCAGATAACGGGCCGTGGTTTCTGTCCAGATCGGTGTGTGGAAATAGTCGGCGCCGGAATCACGGGCCAACAGCCGGGACCACCGGGACGGAGGCGATCCGCTCAGGGCTACATCAGCGGACATGGGTACCGGCTCAGGCATCGCCTGTGGCGGGTCGCGCCAGTTCGGCGCGGCCGGTTAGTTCGGCCAGCAGGTTGCGCAGCCCGGTGATGTCGCCTGCTCGCGCGTGCTCCAGCAACGCAGCCACCGACGCCTCCAGATTCTCCGGGTCCGCGCCTCGGCGGTGGGCACGCCGGATCAGCGGGTTCTCGCTGGGCCGCAGTTCCTCGTCCGGCTCATGCAGCGCTTCGTGCAGCCGCTCTCCCGGACGCAGCCCGGTGATGCGGATACCCGGTCCGTCGTCACCACCGGCCGGATCATAGCCCGACAGCACCAGCAGGTTACGAGCGAGTTCCAGGATCGAGACGGGATTGCCCATTTCCAGGATGTAGGTGGCACTGCGCTCATCCAGGACCATGGCTTCTATCACCAGCAGGGCCGCCTCCTTGATGGTCATGAAATAGCGGGTCATCTGGGGGTCGGTAATGGGCAGGGGCAATCCGGCGGCAATGCGTTTCATGAAGAAAGGCACCACCGAACCGCGACTGCCCAGCACGTTCCCGAAACGCACAGTCATGAAGCGCGTACCATTGCCCACCGCGGCGGCGTGCCGGACCAGTTGTTCGGCCACCTTCTTGGTCGCCCCCATGACGTTGGCCGGCGAGACGGCCTTGTCGGTGCTGATCATCACGAAGCGCTCGGCACCCACGCGGCGGGAGAACTCGATGAGGTTGGCCGTGCCTCCGATGTTTACCAGCACTGCCTCCTCGGGATTCTCCTCCATCAGAGGCACGTGCTTGTGGGCTGCCGCGTGCAGGATCAGTTCGGGTTGCAGCCGGCCGGACAATACCGCCAACCGCTCCCGGTCCCGCACGTCGGCCACCACCGTTACCAGTTCCG
>QNDV01000004.1 GCA_003646045.1 bacterium | reverse complement strand
GACGGCTGCAGACCCGCACCCAGGTCCCGGCCCGTCAGCAGATGGATCAGCCCCACGCCGACCCAGGGCAGGGTGGCCAGACTTCCCAGGAGAGCGACAGACGCCAGGGTAGCGGCTCTCACTTACCGCCGCCCTTCCTCAAGCCGAGCCGCGCACGTCGCAACAGGACGATGGTCAGCAGGACGAGTCCGGCCAGGAGCAGATAGGATGAGCGGGTATCCTTGATAGCCTTCCGAGGTGCCCGGTAACGGACCCGCTCACCGAGGATCTCCAACTCGCCGGCGGTGGCGTAAAGGGTAACGGACCCGTCCGTCAGCAGGAGCGGCTCATCTATACGATATTTCCCGCCGCTGAATACGAGGCGTCCACCATGTCCGCCCCCTGCCAACTCCGCGCTGCAGGGAACCGCCAGGTCCGCCGGGCCAAAGGTTTCAGGTGCCAGGGTCACGGGGACCGTCAGCACTCCCTCGGCCCAGACCAGCGAGCGCTGGGTAGGTCCCGGACCAGCCTGCCAGACAAACGTGCCCGTGGTATCCCCCACCGCTGCCGTCATGATTATATAGCCGGGATGGCCCAGGGAGTAGCGATCCACGGGCAGGGAATCATCCTGTCCCGTGGCCGGCAACGACACCAGCGACACGGCGCAGACCAGGACCAGGGCAGCCAGGGGGCAACCGGTCGCGGACGGTTTCGGGGTGCTAATGGACATGCCACCTTCCACGGGGCGGGTCACGGGGCGGGTCCCGGAGCTTGCGGACCGGTTCAGGCTAAGGGCGGGCGCGGGCCCGGTCCAGCGCAAATGGCGCAGGAGCCGCAACCGGACACGGTTGCAGGCTCGTCAAGACCGCATTGCGCGCCGCGATGGACATGGCACCAGTCAACAGATGCCCTGCCACAGGCAGGGCGCAGACCTCGGCGGCGCGGCCAGCCAGATCCAGTACCATCGTGGCCGACGGGGCAGGCCGGGAACCGGCCCTGTCACCGGGGCGGAGGTTCTCGGGCACACACAGGACTTCCACGCGCTGGGGGTTCAGCAGTCCCGACAACCGCTCCAGCAGCAACAGATGGTCCTCGCGGCTGACCTCCCCATGGCCAATACACCAAACCAGCACCTTGTCGCGCCCATCACCGGGCAAACGGCATCCCGGTACACGTCGCGCCGCAGCCAGATCATCGAGACTATTGCTGTCCACCGGCCCCAGGTGCCAACACAGGGGTCCGGAACCGTGGGCGGCCGGGTCTTCCGCTCCCACTACCAGCAAGCCGGTTTCCTCGGCGGCCAGGTGGGCACGTACCGACCACGGGACCCTCTCGTCCTCTGCCAGGCATACCGGACCCGCCGACTCGCGCCCCGTCAAACGGGCCAGTTCCAGGGCGGCGGGTGCTGACCAGGGCCATGGTCCGGAGCCCGCGACAATCCAGACGGGCGCCGGCGCAGGGCTCGAATACCCGTCGGCCAGGAAATGATGCGCGATATCGGCAATGTGGTGGGTGCGGGCTGCCCGCTCGAGCCGGCCCTCGGGTTTGCTGCTGCAGAACGACATCCTGTCCCGTTTCCCGCGGATCGCCTCCGGTGCGGTCCACGCAAATACCCAGTCAGGTCACTACACAGAGACTATTGGCCCCACCGAATTCGTTGGGGGCTGTTTCCTTGTTGTGGGGATCGGGCAACCAGGCTCCATCCACTATATAGCGATATTCATGGCGACCGGTGGCCAGTTCGAGCTGACATTCCCAGATACCGTCATCGCGCCTGGCAAGGGGCAATCCCTTGGCCGACCAGTCACAGAACGAGCCGGTGATACGCACCGTCTTGGCCCGGGAAAAGTCCGCTTCGAAGCGCATACCGCCACTGGTGGTGCGAGGCCCGTGGAGCAGGGCGACCCAGTGGTCGATGCTTGTTACCTCCACATCCACCTCGTCGGCCAGCACCTCCCTTGCCAGACAGCGGAAATCCACTGCCCCCCGGGAGTCAGGATCCAGATGCACGATCGCCGTGCCACTGCCCGCGGCTTCCTTGAAGCGGACCGTGTGGTGGATGATGGTGTCCATCAGTTCGGCATCGTAGAGTTCCTCCAGCTCCGCCATGATTGTGCGTACGAACCGGGGCCGGGTATCGAAATCCGCCATGAGGATATGGGGCACCACGTCGTGGCCCTTGCGCTCACGGATCAGGGACAGGGTCTCGCGCATCTTGCGCACCGCCTGCAGACTGTAGTAACTGGGATCCACCGGGATGATCACCTCGCCCGCGGCGAGCAGGGCATTGAAGGTCAGCAGGCTCACTGCCGGTGGGCAGTCGATCAGCACGTAATCATAGGGCATGGCGCTGCGGCGCAGGTTGGCGCGTAGCACGTTCTCCTTTTCATCCGCGCGGGACAGGACCTGTTCCACGGCGGACAATTCGATGCCCGCGGGAACCAGGTGCAGACGCGGACCGACCTCGAGAAAGGCATCCTCCACCAGGATGTCGGAGGTCAGGTAGAGATCGTAGGTGCTGAGGCTGAAATCGCGTTCGCGGTAACCGCAGGCCAGGGTGGCATGGCCCTGGGGATCATTATCGATCAGCAGGACCCGCTTATCGGCCAGGGCCAGGGCCGCTGCAAGGTTGGTGGCCGTAGTGGTCTTGCCACAACCGCCCTTCTGGTTGGCCAGGGCGATAATCCTCATATCGAATCCTTTCGACGATCGCGTAGGCAACCGATTCCTCGGACCATCCTGGTCCGTCCTCGGGCATCTATGTCGAAAGGTGGCCGCGCCGGCGGCGGACCCCTGTTGGCCGGATGGTAGCGTAGAGCACCGGACTGTCAATGTAAAATAAGGTTTTCCTTAGCGCCCTATCCCAGCCGCCACCAGGTGACGACGAACAGTGTGCCTGCCACGAGCCCGCCCGCCACTTCGGTCCAGGTGTGGCCCACCAGTTCACGCAACCGCTTGCGATCCACAGTCTCCCCATGGACCAGGCGGTCCATGAGTTCGTTGAGGACGGCGGCCTGGTGCCCCATCTCCTGGCGCAGCCCGGTGGCCTCGGATATTACATAGGCGCCGAACACGAGTACCAGACTCGATACCGGGGCCTGCCAGCCCTCGCGGGCCACCACGTCCAGGGCCAAAGCCGTGACCGTCGCCGTGTGGGAACTGGGCATGCCCCCATTGGCCCAAGCCAGTTCAGGACGCCAACGCCGGTGGAGTACCAGTTCCATCAGGACCTTCAGGACCTGGGCGGCGGCGCCAGCGAGCAGGGCGATGATGCCTGAATTGACCAATCTCACTCCGGTCGGTGTGGAACCGCTGTGGGCCGCGACCGCACTACTTTAAGCAGGTTTGTCACGGGGCTCAACGGGGAACTTGAGAATCCGGTCGAATTGCACCATCTTAAGGGACTGTTTTGGCGACGTACCATGCCCATCGCGCCCCGGGAGATCTCCCCGGCCCGCCCGATGGCGCCACCCCGAGGGGATACCCGAGATGTTCAAGCTCCTGCGCTCAAAGGCCAAGATTTTCTACTGGGTGATCGCGGCCACCTTCATCCTGTTCCTGTTCCTGGGTGGAATGACGGGCCGCGGCTGCCAGGCACCCGGCACGCGCCAGCTCCAAGCCGGCATTATTGCCACGGTGAACGGGATAGACATCTCGTCCCAGCAGTACGACTACACCGTGCGCCAGCAGACGGCCATGCTCCGTCAACAGAGCGGCGGCAACGAATTGACGTCCAACCAGTACGCCATGGCCCGGCAGCGCGCCTGGGACGGCCTGGTGCGCACGGCCATTGCTGAGCATGCCATCAAGAAGCGGGACATCGGCGCCACCGACGCCGAGATCCTGGACGTCTTCCAGAACGACCCGCCCCAGGAAATCCTGGCTGGATACCGCAATGAAGAGGGCCAGGTGGATATCCAGCGCTATTTCGCGGACCTCCAGAATCCCGAGAGCGACTGGACCCGGGCAGAACAATTCGTCCGCGAAAGCGTCATCCCCCAGCGCAAGCTCTACCAGGAGATCACCGCCGACGCGGCCGTGGGTGACGAACAAGTGCGGGAGGAATACCTGCGCCAGACCGGAAGGGCCGTGGCCGAGTACATGGGCGTGGTCTACTCCGGACAGACGGATGTTCCCGAGCCGACGGCTGACGAGGTCCAGGCCTGGTACGAAGCTCACCCCGACGACTACCAGCAGGAGGAGCGCTATACCTGCCAGGTGGTCCGCTTCGCCAAGGAAGCCGCCGAAGCCGACTGGTCCGAGATCGAAGAGTTCATGGCGGAGGTCCGCGCGGAGATCATTGCCGGCGACAAGGATTTTGCCATGGCAGCAGGTGAGTACAGCGACGACTCCAGTGCGAGCAACGGCGGTGACCTCGGCGTCTTCGACCGCAACCGCATGGTGGCGCCGTTCACCGAAGTGGCCTTCTCCCTCCCCGTGGGCGAGATCAGCCAACCTGTGCGTACACCGTTCGGTTACCACCTGATCGAGGTGCTGGAGCGGGATGCCGACACCACCACCGGTGAGATCTACCAGGTCCGCGCCCGCCATATCCTGCTGCGGGTCACTCCCGGCCCCGAGACCATCGACCTGCTTCGTGATGCCGCCGGGGATTTCCGGGATCGCGTGGACGGAACGACCTTCGTGATGACAGCCGAGGCCGAGGCCCACGATCTGGTGAGTCCCGACCCGTTCCCTGCCGGCCGCGATATTCCGACCCTGCGCCAGACCCTGTCCGGCGCCGATTGGGTCCGCCTCGCCCAACACGGTGAGGTCAGCCCCGTCTTCGAGAACGACGACTTCATGTATGTGGTGCTTGCCGGCGAGCCGCTACCGGGCGGTGATGCGCCCCTGGAAACGGTCCGGGGTCAGGTAACGCTGGCCGTGCGCCAGCAGAAGAACCTGGCAACGGCCCGTGCCAAGCTGGGCCCTGCCGTGGGTGAAGTGCAGATGGGAACCACCATGGCCGAGGCTGCCACGGCCCATGATCTGGTCCATGCGCTATCGGACACCTTCACCGTCAACAGCAATGTCCAGAATGTGGGCTACGGCACGGAATTCAATCGTCTCGCCATGGAAGGCACCGTGGGCCAGCTGATCCCCGAGGTGGAAACGCTGCGCGGGCTCTTCGCCCTGACACCGCGCTGGATCGCGGAAGTGGACGAGGACGACTACCTGCTGCGCAAGGAGGGGCTGCGGGCCGCCCTGTTGAACCGCGAGCAGGCCGAGGTCTTCGAGGAATGGATGTCCGCCCAGGTGGAGTCGGCTGATATCCTCGACCTCCGGGGACGCATGGGGGCTGGCGGCTACTGATCCGCCCCTGGTCTTGAAGTGCGGGCCCGCTCCCCCGGGGGGCGGGCCCGTTCCATTTAGGCGTGTATCGTGTTTACGCCCTGGAATCAGTCTTCGCCAAAAGGATTGCGCGGCTTGCGCCCCCGGATATCCTGCAGGTCCTCGTCCATCCGGCGGTGCTTGTCGTCACGGAGCGCGTCCTGCGCGCCCGATTCGAAGAGCTGCGACATGCGTTCGCTCTCGGCGCGCTTCTTTTCGTCGAAGGCCTTCAGGTCTTCGCTGATGGCGGGCCCCTCGGCCTCGGCCAGTTGGACCACCAGACTCTCGTCGCGAACCTCGGCATGGGTCTCGAAGGCGCTCGTCACCAGGGCCGCGATGCCCAGATCCGCCAAGATGGTCAACCGGATGCGTACCTGGCTGTCCGCCATGTCCAATAAATCAGCCAACTCCTCGGGTGTCGGTCCGCGTTCCAGACGATGGGTCAGGACACGGATTCCCGCCAGGAGCAGCCTGGCTTCATCCTGGGTCATCCGGGACAAGGCATTTCCTTCCGCTGTGGGTCGGTGCCCGCCACCCGCCTGCGCAGACGGGCCACACGGCGATCATCTCCCGCCAGCAGGGCATGCGCAAGTGCCGTCTCCGGCTCCCCCAGCCGGTGCTCGCAGAGTATGGCCATCTCCCGGTGCAGCCATGATTCGTCCAGTCCACCGCCAAGGGCGGCCTCCACCACTTCCCGCGCTCGTCCGTGATCTCCATTCCGCTTGAGCAGACGCAGGGCATCGGCGACCAGACGGGGATTTTCCGGTTCGTCCGTGACAGCCATGGCCTGACGCAACCAGGCCGCCGCCCCGGTCATATCACCGCGCTGTTCGCTGATCCGCCCCCGTGACCAGGCGTCGCGCCAATCGGTGTAATCGGTAGCCGCTCCATCCTGCAGTTCCCCGGCGATCCGGCAGACCTCCAGCAGGATCCTCGCCATGCCGGCCATGTCGCGCCGGTTGTGGCGCAGTACCCCCTCCAGCCGGCTGTGGCCATCACCGGCCAGGTACGCGAACCAGACCGCGGGTATCTCCGCTCCCGGCACCTCGTTGGACGTGCGTTGCCCGGCACCAAGATGCAATTCCACGGTCTGCTGCCGGCAGTCCGCCAGGCGCCGCGACCACAGGCGACGAGCGGGTACCACCAGGTCCCAGCCCAGATGGTCCGCCAGGGGATCAACACGACGATTGAGAAGCGCGCGGGTGCGCAGCAGGGGCAAGTCGAAGCTGGCGCCGTTGTAGGTAGCGACGATGGGACGTCCGGCGGCACGTTCCGCCACTCCTGCCAGCAATGCGGACTCGTGACCGGGGCCGGGCAACATCAGCTGCTCCACCACCAGTTCGTTGTCTTCCCACCACGCCATTCCCA
Organism: bacterium; assembly: GCA_003646045.1. Next base: position 14,251 of record QNDV01000004.1, on the reverse strand, counting down.
CCAGGAACGGCAGGGTGCCCGTACCTCCCACGAGCCCCGTGGTCTCGGTATCGAGAAAAAGCAGATCCCCCGGCTCGGCGGCAGGTCCCGGGTCGCGGGCGAAGAAGCCCTGCAGGGACGGGAGTGTACGCGGCGGCGGCAGGTGCAGCCGCTGCCGACGCACCCACACGCTCCCGGCATCAGTCGTCCTGGTCTCGAGAGACAGACTGCGACGGACAGCCTCGGTATCCACCGGCGCCGGTGGGGCCGTACCGCCCGACAGGCGGTCCAGGTTCGCCAGGCGCCGCCGCAGGTCCACCCTAGGCCCCGGCTGCGGCCTGCCGCAGTTGTTGCAGCAGCATCCGGGCGCCGTCACGGGCCGTGCCCCCGGATTCCACGGCGGCTCCCACGCAGGCCGGGCAGCCGCCACGGCAGGCGCAGCCCGTGGCGTGGTCGGCAGCCGCCACCGAGATCTCCTCGAACTGGTCGAAGATGCGGCGGGCGAACCCCACGCCCCCCGGACACGAGTCGTACAGATAGAGCGTCGCGTTTCCCGTGAAGGGCGAACGCACCATGGCCTTGGTGTGCAGGTCAGCCGGATCCGCCATGACGAATACCGGGGCCACGCGTCCCAGCAGGTGGGCCAGCCCGGCCAGGGCCTCGCCCGGATCGAATCCGGCCCGGGCCAGTTGTGCGGTCACCTCGTCGGGGATCTCCCACCAGCAGGCCGTGGTGTGCATTTCCATTTCGGGCAGATGGACCCGGTCACTGCCGATGTTCTCGTGGGTACCCAGTTTGATCTTCTTGAACACCGTGACCTTGCTGATCAGGCCCACCTCCCCAACCGAGAGGGTGCCACAGCCCAGAGGCCGCTCCTCATCCGCCGTCAGGGTCTTCAACTCGCTCTTGCGCTGGGCATCGGTGTAGTGGTCCACCTGCACGGGCTGGACGTGGGCCTCGCGCCGCTCCCAGTCCAGCTTGTCCACGTGGTGCTGCTGGGCGCCGTGGATATAGATGGCCTTGTCGTGCAGCATCTCCTGGGCACTGAACAGGTCCATCTCGCCGATGATCCGCCCGCCGGGGCGCGACTGGTCAATGATCACCACGTTGTCCGGTGCGGCACTGCGCAGGCTGACCTCTTCGGCCGGGTAGGTGTCAGTCATCCAGTGATAGCGTCCCTCGCCACGGTGCAATACGCGCTGATCGGCCAGATAGTCGAGGATCTCCGTGACCCGCTGGTCCCCGAAACGCTCGTCCTGGTCGAACGGCAACTCGAAGGCGGCACATTTGAGGTGGCTCATGAGAATGACCAGGTTGTCCGGATCCAGGGAGGCGTGCTCGGGACTGCGATCGAAAAAGAACTCGGGATGCTGCACCACATACTGGTCGGTGGGATTACTCGAAGCCACCATCACCACGGCGCTCAGGTTCTGGCGTCGGCCGGCCCGACCAGCCTGTTGCCAGGTACTGGCCACCGTCCCGGCGTATCCCGCCATGATGCACACGTCCAGGCGACCGATATCGATGCCCAGTTCGAGGGCGTTGGTGGAAACGACGGTGCCCACGCTGCCGTCCCGCAGCCCCTGCTCGATGGCTCGTCGTTCGCCCGGCAGGTAACCGCCCCGGTAACCGCGCACCTCGCCCGACTTGATCCCCACCCGACGGCCCGCCTGCTCCAGATAAGTCAGCAGGAGTTCGACCCGCATCCGGCTGCGGGCGAAGACTATCATCTGCACGTTGCCGGTGATGAAGCGCTCGGCGATACGGCGGGTGGTCTTGATCACCGACTGGCGGATACCCAACTCGGCGTTGACCACCGGCGGGTTGTAGAAGATGAAATGCTTCTCGCCGCGGGGCGCACCGTTGTCCGGTACCGATTCCACCTCGCGTCCCACCAGGCGAGTGGCCAACTCCCGCGGGTTGGCGATGGTGGCCGAACAGCAGATGAACTGGGGATCGGCCCCATAGAATGCCGCGATACGACGCAGGCGGCGCAGGACATTGGCCACATGGCTGCCGAAGACTCCCCGGTACTGGTGTACCTCGTCGACCACCACATAACGCAGGTTCTCGAAGAGCTTCACCCAGAGGGTGTGATGGGGCAGGATACCCTGATGCAGCATGTCCGGGTTGGTGACGACAATGTGCCCGCTGCTGCGGATGGCCCGCCGTGCCGTCTCGGGCGTATCGCCGTCAAAGGTGAAGGTGCGGATGTCCACGCCCAGGTCGGTGACCAGTTCGTGCACCTCCAGCATCTGGTCCTGGGCCAGGGCCTTGGTGGGAAACAGGTAGAGGGCACGGGCCTGGGGTTCACGCAGCACACGATCCAGAACGGGCAGGTTGTAGCACAGGGTCTTGCCGCTGGCCGTGGGCGTCGGTACCACCACCGAAGCACCCTCACCCACCAGGCGTACGGCCTCGGCCTGGTGGCTGTACAATCGGTCGATACCGCGGGCGCGCAGGACATCGGCCAGACGTGGGTCCAGGTTGGCGGGAAAGTCGGCGTAACGGCCGGGCTCCGGAGGTATAACTTCCCAGCGGGTCACGTGCCGCCGGAAACTTTCGTCGCCCTTGAGGGAATCCAGAAGCTGGGCCAAATTCACGTGGGGTTCCCTCCCGCGGGCGGCACTGTCACTTGTCGTTGTCGTCTGCTGGCGGATCCACCTTTGCTTCCCGGGCCACATCGTCCAGTTCACGCTTCACGTCATCGGTAGCCTTGTTGGTGGCCGACTTGAACTTGCGGATCGACTTGCCCATGGCCTCGGCGATCTCCGGCAGACGTTTGGGACCGAACAGAAGCAGAACCAGGGCCAGAATCAGCAGCAGTTCCCAGCCGCCGGTCACACCCGGGATGATGGCAAAGGGGTTGGTCATGACATGAACCTCCGTTGGCCGGCTAGCGGTACCACCTGAGCAGTTGCGAGGCTATGAAGACCCCGATCACGCTCATGAGGTTGAAGTGGATCTGGAAGCCGAAGGTCAGGTCCAGGATGACCAGATTCCAGTGGGTGACCTCGGGACCAAAGGACACATAGCGCACGAACAGCTGCTCGGCCACACTGCCCTCACTGAGGAACAGTCCGATGACCTCGCTGAAAATGGCGCCGATCAGCACGCCGAGCATTAGACTGAGAATTACGGTGCCCAGTGACTTGCGCATCGCTTCACACTTTCGGACAGGTTTCGCCGCGGCGATCTTTTGCCGCCGGGCCTTCCATAATAGCCCCGCCTGCGCGGTTGAACCACCTCAATCTACCGCCGCCGTGCCACGCAGTGCCTGCTGAACCCGTTCCCAGTCCCGACCCAGGACCAGGACCGCATCCTCGTTGGTCCTGCCGTCCCATTCCCGGACAACGGGCACGTCCCCGAGTCGCTTGGCGAGGGCTGCCGCGCGCCGGGCCGGTAGCCGGCGATTCACCAGCAGGCTCTCGCTCCAATCGCCGGCCGGAGCGTTGGCAACCGCCTCGGTCACACAACCAGCCGGTGCCAGCAGGAGGGCAAACCGTCTGGCCAGTCCCCCCACGTCGGTGCCGTTCAGAACCAGCAGGTGGATCGACCCTCCGGTCGCGTTTTCCACATCCCGCGGCGGCTCCCCGGCAGCCGAGCCCTCGTCACCAACCCCGTGCCAGCCCACCCACAGCGACAGGGCGCAGAGGGCAGCAACCAGCGCCAGCCACAGGTTCACCCGCCCCTTTTTCATTGCCGGCGACCACCCATCAACCCCGCCACCGCCGGCTGCAGCCGTTCCCAGGCCTGGTCCAGGGTCTGGGGCATTACCCTCGTTTCGCCGACGGTACTCATGAAATTCGTATCCCCGGTCCAGCGCGGCAGCATGTGCAGATGCAGATGCCCGGGAATGCCGGCACCGGCGCTGGCGCCACCGTTGTAGCCGGCATTGATGCCGTCGGGCGCGAAGGTCTGGCGCAGGGCCTCTTCCATGACCTGCAACAGTCCGGGCATCTCGGCCAGTTCGGCGGTGGTGAGATCGACCAGCGCCGCCTGGTGCCGATTCAGTACCAGCAGCATATGGCCGCTGTTGTAGGGGTAGAGATTCAGCATGATGTACCAGTGTTCGCCCCGGTGCAGCACGTAGTGCTCGCGCTCATCGCAGGCCACGCGATTGCAGAACACGCAGCCTTCCTCGGTCTTGTCGCCGGTCACGTATTCGTACCTCCAGGGTGTGCACAGACGCTCCACGTCAATCACCGCGGGCAGTGTAAAGGGCCTCGGCCGCCGCCAGTTCGTCCACGGTGTTGCTACCCACCACCTCGTCGGGATCCATGGTCACCACCGCAGCCACTCCATGGTCCCGCTCCACCAGCCAGGCCACCGTGTCGGTCAGGTAGTATTCACCCTGGTCGTTGTCGGCGGTCAAGCCTCCCAGCGCCTCGATCAGCAGGTCGGTACGGAAACAGAAAACACCGGTGTTGTATTCACCGATGGCTTTCTGCTGGGGCGTGGCGTCCCGCGCTTCGACGATGCCCGTGACCCGACCATCCGGGTCCTTGATGATACGCCCATAGGCCCCGGCATCATCCACCACACAGGTCAGTACACTGGCTGCCGTGCCTGCCGCCACGGTGTCGTCCACCAGGCGACCCAGGGTGGCGGGCCTCAGCAGTGGTACGTCTCCGGCCAGAATCACCGTATGACCGCCCCCGCGCAGGGTCGGCATCGCCACCTGCACGGCATGACCCGTGCCCAGTTGGGGCTCCTGCAGGACGAAATCCAGGCCAGGTCGGCCACAGGTCTCTTCCACCCGGGCGGCCTGGTGTCCCACCACCACCACCGTGTGGCTGATGCCCACGGACTGCACCGTATCGAGAACGTGGTCCAGCAGGGTCCGACCCGCCATGGCGTGCAGGACCTTGGGCCGGTCCGACTTCATGCGCGTACCCTTGCCGGCGGCCAGGACAACCGCTTCCACGTTGTTGCGATTCTCAAGCATGGTCTCTCCCTGTATCGAGCAAATTGTTCGTGCCAAGCAGTCCGGTTTCAGCCACCGCCGTCGGGCTGATATCCAGCACCAGGTTGTCTATAAGGCGGGCAGGACCAACCTGCGCCGCCACTGCCAGCAAGGTACGCCCGTCCAGCCGTTGCTGCTTGTGCCAGGTATCAAGATGGCGCACCTCGGCGTAGTCCAGCGAGTCGGCTGTCGCCAGCCCCGACGCCAGCAGGGCCGCGATCCGGCCCCCGTCCCGCTCTCCCGCCTCCAGGGCCGCCCGCGCTTCCTGCAGGCTTCGCCACAGGCAGACCGCCCGTTCGCGCTCCGTCGGATCCAGGTAGGCGTTGCGGGAAGACATGGCCAGGCCATCGCCCTCCCGCATGGTGGGAGCGTCCACCAACCGCACGGGCAAACCCAGATCCCGCACCATTTCGTCGATGACCAGACATTGCTGGGCATCCTTGCGGCCGAACACCGCCACGTCCGGACGCACCAGGCCGAACAGTCGGGCCACCACCGTCAGGACCCCGGCGAAATGGTCGGGGCGCCGGTTACCGCACAAGCCGTGGGCATAGCGTCCCGGTTGGATCGTGACTCCCTCACCACTGCCGTAGACATCCGTGGTACCGGGCGTGAAAACCGCCGCCGGCGCCAGGGGTGCCAGCAATTCAAGATCCCGGTCCAGCACCCGGGGATAGGCATCGTAGTCCTCGCCGGGCCCGAACTGGGTCGGATTGACGAAGATCGAAACCACCACCGGACCCAACCGGGACGCCTGCTCCACCAGACTCAGATGCCCGGCGTGCAGGGCTCCCATGGTGGGAACGAATACCAGGGGACCTCCCCGCAGGGCGTCCAGTCCCCCCAGGTCCTGCCGCGTACGCAGCACCTTCACCCGTTGCCGCCGTTCTCCACGTCGCCCAGGTAACCGGTGGCCGATGATTCGTTGCTCCCTGCAGCCCGCGACTCGGCGTCGTAGGTGTGCTCGGGGCCGGGGAAGACACCGCCCCGTACCTCGGCCACGTAACTGGCCATGGCCGCCGTCGCTTCCTTGCCGAGTTCGGCGTAGCGCTTGACGAAGCGGGGCGACAAGCCCTCGAACAGGCCCAGCAGATCATGGAATACCAGGACCTGTCCGTCGCAGCCGGCGCCGGCGCCGATACCCACCGTAGGCACGGTCACCGCCCGGGATATCTCCGTGGCCAATGGTGCGGGCACACATTCGAGTACCAGGGAGAAGCAGCCGGCATCGGCCAGGAACGCCGCCTCGTCCCTGAGATGTTGTGCCTCCTTGGCCCCCCGTCCCTGGACCTTGTATCCGCCCAGCCGGTGTACGGATTGGGGAGTCAATCCGATGTGGCCCATGACCGGGATCTCGGCAGCCAGCAGCGCCGCGATATGGGCCGACCGCACCCGACCGCCCTCGATTTTCACCGCTTGCACGCCGGCCTCCTTGACCAGGCGCAGGGCTGCCTCGACGGTGGCATGGGGGTCGAGATGGAAACTACCATAGGGCAGGTCCGCGATAACCGGCACCTCAGGGCGGGCTCGAACCACGGCAGCGGCGTGGTGCAGCATATCCTGCAGGGTCACCGGCAGGGTGTTCTCGTGTCCGAGAACGACCATGCCCAGGGAATCACCCACCAGGATGGCATCCACACCGCCGGCTGCGGCGATCCTGGCACTGGTCAGGTCATAGGCCGTTACCACGACCAGCTTCTCACCCCGGCGTTTGCGCCGCGCAAAAACGTCCAGGGACGTTCCGGTTCCCTTGCTCGCCATGGTATCCACCTTTCGAAGCGGCACAGCTTCGCTCTCAACCCGAGTCGGGGGCGAAGTAGCGCGTACCGGCGAACGATCCCGTCAACTGCTCGAAGAGCAGGTCGAAATCTCCCGGCACGTTGACGAAGTCCAGATTGTCAGTGTTGACCACCAGCAGCGGTGAATCCTTGTAGTGATGGAAATAGTAGCTGTAGGCGCCGCTCAGCGCCTCCAGATAGGCCGGATCCAGGTCGCGCTCGTAGCTGCGCCCCCGCCACTGGATGCGTTGCTGCAACATCTCGGTGCGGGCCTGCAGGTAGATCACCAGGTCCGGTGGACGTATCCGCTGTTCGAGTATGGCCGCCAGCTGGTTGTAGAGCACCAGTTCGTCGTCGCCCAGGTTCAGATTGGCGAAGATCCTGTCCTTGGCGAACAGATAATCCGAAATCAGGGTGGAAGCGAACAGGTCGTTCTGGTGCAGATTCTGCTGCTGCCGATACCGGCTCAACAGGAAAAACATCTGGGTCTGGAAAGCGTTGGCCGCCCGGTCCTCGTAGAACCGGGCCAGGAAGGGATTCTCCTCCACCACCTCCAGGTTCAGGCTGCCGCTGATACGGGTGGCGAGCAACTTGGCCAAGCTTGTCTTGCCCACACCGATAACACCTTCAACGACGATGTATGGCCACGGAACCACGCTCACCCACCTCCCTGGCGGCGCCTCGCAACGCCCAGCTCAAATCTTGCCGCAGGCGCAGCCACGCCCCGGGTTTGCGCCTTATCTTCGCATATGCGGCAGACACTGTCTCCCCTGAATCCGGCAGGCGCAGATCACCGGCGATTTCAGCCAGGGGGCCCAGCACGAACGCCCGCTCGCCCAGACGCGGGTGGGGCAGCAACGGCTCGCAGTCCGTCTGCACGGTCCCGGCGTGGAGCAGCACATCCAGATCCAGCGTTCGCGGCTGCAGATGACTGTCCGGCAGACGCCCCGCTTCCGCCTCGAGGCCCTTGCAGATCGACAGCAGCACCGCGGGAGTCAGGTCCGTCTCGAGGCGAACCGCCGCATTGAGATAGGGATCCTGGTTGCCGGCCCCCACGTACTCGCTTTCCCAGATGCCGCTGATCAGGTCCGGGCGCAACCGCGGGTGAGCCTCCAACGCAGCCAGCCCGGCCTTGAGGTGATCCAGGCGTGAACCGAGATTGGACCCCAGTCCCAGATAAACCTGCACCGGCTTGCAGTCGCTCATGACGAGAACCCGTCGCCCGTCAGCCAGGCCCGGTCCCGCGTGATGGAAACCGCCGCCTCGCCCCGGAAACCGGCAATGGGTGGCGCTGGCTTGCGCACCGTGACTGTTACCCGAGCGGCAGCGAAACCGGACAGGAGATCCCGGCAGATGCGTCCGGCCACTGTCTCGATGAGTCGGCAAGGTTCGCCAACGGCCACCGCTGCCACATGCTCGTGTACCGCGGCATAATCCAGGGCCGTCTCCAGATCGTCGCTCTTGAGGGCGACTTCGCAATCGGTCCACAGGTCCACGTCGATGACGAAGCGTTGGCCCAGTTCCCGTTCCGCCGCGTGCACCCCATGGTGGGCATGGACCTCGATACCGTGCAGGCTTACCCGGTCCATCACCGCCACTCCCTGAGCCGCTGCGCCGCCGTCTCGATATCAGTGTCCGCAGCCGTCAGGCTGATGCGGAACCAGCCCTCGCCGCCGGGCCCGAATCCCGTGCCCGGGGTAATGACCAGATCCTGCTCGGCCAGGGCCCGCGCACAGAACGCCGCTGCGGTCTCGCCCGCCGGCACCCTGGCCCAGACATAGAAGGTGGCCGTGGCGGCAAACACCTCGAAACCGCCGGCTGCAAGGGCATCCACGATCACCCGGCGTCGGGCCGCGTAGGGAGCCATGACCTCAGCCCTGAGCTCCTCGAACCGTTGACCGAGCGCGTGTTGGGCCACCTTCTGGATCGGCGTGAAGACTCCGCTGTCCATGCTCTCCTTGACCCTGGCCAGATCCCCCACCACGTCGGCGTTCCCCACGGCGAAGGCGATACGCCAACCCGTCATGTTGAAGAGTTTGGAAAGGCTGTGCAGTTCCAGGACCCGGCTCTCGCGGTGGTCCACCGCCGCCAGCAGGCTGGCGGGCCGGCTGCCGTCAAGGGAGACCTCGAGATAGGCACCGTCATTGACCAGGACGTAGTCGCCCTCCCGGGCGGCGTCCGCCAGTTCCCGCCACAGACCGGGGTCGGCGGTGGCTCCGGTGGGATTGTGGGGATGGTTGGCGAAAGCCAGGCGGGTGCGTTTGTCGGCCAGGCGGTTCCAGTCGGCGGGGTCTGGTCGAAAACCGTTGGCCACCCGCAGGGAATACTCCCGGGGCTCGCCCCCTGCGAGCAGCGTGGCCTGTCCGTATACCGGGTAACCGGTGTCCGGGACCAGGACATTGTCGCCTTCCTGTACGCAGGTCAGTGGCAAATGGCCCAGCCCCTCCTTGCTGCCGATGAGCACGAGAATTTCGCTGTCCGGGTCGGCCTGGACGCCGTAACGGCGTTCGAGCCACTGCGCCACCGTGGACCTCAAGCCCCGGTCGCCGCGCTGGGCGGGATAGCTATGCCCCGCCGGATCGGCAACCTCCCGGGCCATGACCTCCACCAGTTCCGGCGGCGTCGGCCGGTCAGGATCACCCACACCCAGATCCACCACGGGCCGTCCCTCGGCGCGGGCCGCCGCCTTGGCGCGGTCGATGGCGGAAAACAGATACGGCGGCAGACGATCGAGGCGACTCACGTGGTCACTCCCGGCAACGGTTCAGGGATCCTGCGTTCTCGAGCAGAACTAAAAAAACCCGCGGACCAGGAAGGTCCGCGGGGTCAATATGGCACAAAGCTGTCGGATCATCCACTCTGGCGCGACTTCTTGCGTTGGGCCGCTTCCTGGGCCATCAGACCGTCCATGCGTTCAACGTAGGCCCTCGCCGGCGGGGCGTACTTTTCGTGGCCGCTGGCGACACACTCGGCGAACTTGGCCTTGGCTTCCTCGTACTGGCCGGTCTGCTCCAGAGCCCGACCCCAGGAAAACAGAATGGGCGCCACTGCCAGCCGACCCTTGGCCTGGTGCTTGGCATAGGCGGCAGCAGCCTCGTCTCGCGCGGCGGTAGCCTGGCCGGACTCGACCATGACCTGCAGCATGGTGCCGATTTCCTCGGTAATATCCGGCTTCAAGGCCAGATAACGCCGATACGTCGCCACGCTGGCTGTTTCCTGGCCCGCCGCATCCTGGGCCCGGGCCATGGTGAGCAGGGCGTTCGGCTGATCAGGATTCCTGTCCAGCATCTGCTGCAACAGGTTGATGGCACCGGCGTAGTCTTGGGCCGTCATCTTCTGCTTCACCATGTCATATGTGGTGGATCCGCCAGCGGCGCCGCCGTACTGGACCGCCAGGTCGTCGTAGTATTCGGCCTTGGAATTGTTGCCCGCCTTGCGCTGCTGTTTGGCCGCGGCGTTGGAGGACTTGGCCAACTGTTTCAGGGAGTGCTCACGGATCTGGGGGCAGGCTTCCAGGGAGGCCTCCAGCACGTCCACCGATTGGGTGTAGTAACCGGCGGCGAAATGCATGACGCCCAGGTTGAAGAGTACTCCGCAATCCTCGGGAGCCAACATCTCGGCTTTCATGTATTCGCCGCGAGCTTCCTTGTACTTCTTCTGCTTGGCATACGCCTTGGCCAGGTTGGCAAAATCCCCTGCCTCAACCTTGTCACCGCGTATCCTTACCACACGGTCATAATACAGCGCCGACTGGGCGTAGTCGCCCTTGCCGTAGAACGCTTTGCCGAGGCCGCGATTGGTCTCCACGTGTTCAGGGCAGACATTGGCGATGGACTGCAGGCGGGAAATGGCCTGGTCCCACTGCTGGGAATCGAGGAACTGTGCCGCGGACAGATAGGCCCGACTGGCCTCCTGCATCTGACCCGGTGCGCATTCGGCCAGGGCCGCGCCGGCAGTCAGTGCCAGTACCGACAAGACCACACATGAGGACAGTAATCTCTTGATATTCAAGCTCGTCGGGAGCACGCGGTTACCTCCGTCTGCCATTGTGGAAGCATGAGACAAAGAAAGCCCCCGGAGGTGCCGGGGTCCGCGGATCATGATAGGATAGCGGTCCCGGGTTGTCAATTTTGCGGTCCGTGAGCCGGTGTCAACGATTGTCAACATCCAGTATCGCGTCTGGTTCCCCCGGCTCATCATCGTCGCGGCTGACGGCGCGCAGAGACGGCTCATCCCCTGCCAGGCTGCCAAAGACCACGATGGGCACGCGAGGGTCGGCCATGGCCCGGCCGACGAAATCAAAGAGCCCCACGCTGTCCGGTTGCAGGTCCAGGCCGGTGAGGGCCAGCACCGCCGGCACGCCCGGGGGTATCTGGTCCAGGTATCCACCAGGCCCGGAGAGCAGTTCGAGGCAATGTTCCCATTCCCAGGTGGACCAGGTGGCCAGCTCATTGCCGGCGAGGATACCACCCTTGAAACCGGCCACCACTTCGCCGGCTGGTGAGCCTACGGCCCCCAGGCCCATGACCACCACCGCCAGGGACGTCCGGTCCGGCCAGCGGGGAACCGCGGCGTCCGGCATCCGCAGGGGCAGGCCGTCCGACGTATCGATCTCCACGAGAACCACATGATCGGGCAACATGCCGCCCAACAGGTCCACATCTTCCGGCGTCAGGGCACCGTCCGCCGACCCGATGCGCAACAGCGCCGAATCCCCGACGGCCTGCGGCGGGCCTTCGACCTGCAGTTCCCCCTGGTCCACCACCGGGCCCCGACCGGGAGGATCACCCGGCACGGTAGCGGTAGTCACACAGGGGATCTCCAACGAGGCATAAACGTCGGTGCAGAATTCCAGCAGAGTGGTCTTGCCGCCACCGCCCATGAAAGCCACTACGTGGCCGCCGTCGCGAGGCAGAAAATCATGCCATGGTTCGAAGAACCGGAAGTTCAAGATTGGTCCTTCCCGGCGGACGTTCGGGGAACCGCCGCCGCCTCCAGTATCCGGTCAATCATGTGATCCCGTGAATAGTCCTCCACCCGCAGCCGTGCCGCGCGGCCCATGCGAGCGACCAGGTCGTCGTCCTGCAGACGCACCAGGGCTGTGGCCAGGGCGGCCCCGTCACCCGGCGGCACCATGATGTGCGTTACCCCGTCACGCCCGACGTTCCGCACCCCCGTGGGCAGGTCACTGGCCACCACCGGCAAGGCGGCAGCCATGGCTTCGAGCTGGACCAGACCGAAGGTTTCGCTGGCGTCGATACTAGGCAGCACCAGGGCCCTGGCCCGGGACATGAGGTCCGCCAGTTCCACGTCGTCCAGCTCACCGCACAGCCGGACCCGATCGCCCAGGTCACGGTCCCTGATCGAGGCGGAGAGGTCGGTCCCCAGCGGACCGCTTCCCACCAGGTCGAGATGAATCCCAGGCGCCGTCGCCACCGCTTCCAGCAACACATCGAGTCCCTTGTAGGGCACCAGTCGACCCACGAATACGAAGGGGCCGTCGCGCCGCGGCTCGCGGATCTGCCAGGGCCGCGGGTCGATACCGAAGGGTACCACTTCGACCCGGGACCGCCAGGGTATCAGTTCCCTCGAGCCCGCCGCCAGCGCTGCCGACGATACCCACACGGTACCCGCCTGGGCCAGGCAACGCGCCTGCAGCCAGCGGGCGGGAGCGGCGTCCACTCTCTGCCTGGTAATGTCGGCGTGATGCCACACCGCCAGTCGGGTCGCCGGGACGCCGCCCACGGCCGTGGCCAGCAACCAGGCCCCGGCCGCCAGGGGATTGGGCAAATGCAGGATGACCAGATCCGGTCCGCGGCCGACCAGTTCACGGCGGAGCAATCCCACCAGGGTCGGTGTCACCGGTTGGGAACGGATAGTGCCGGCGGTCAGCGCCCGGACGACCCTGACACCTTTTTGCATCCGGCCGCAGTCCGTGTCGCTGCCGGCCACCAGCACCGTCACCCGGCAGCCACGCTCCACCAGCCCTTCCGCCTGTTGCCGCAGTACGGTTTCCATGCCACCACGATGAGGGTGGTAGTACTTGCCCAGATGGAGGATCTTCAGGGAATGCAAGGTGTTCATGGGCGGAAGTGTAGGCCACCCGGCTGTTGCCGTCAAAGGCCCGGGACGACAGTTCTCCACACCCGTTGCCTCTTCATGTGAATCCGTAGTATCATAACTGCAGCGGTCGACCCGGCTTGCCGTGACCGGGCTCCGGACCGTTACAGGACGGAAGGGGTTCTGCCATGTCCCACCTCGTCACCGAACGACTGATCCAACGTCAGCTCAACCACTGGAATAGTTTGCGCGCCGTTCTGCGGCGGGACAAACTGCAGTCGGAGCCCACGCGGGGACCGGTGATCACCGTATCGCGCCTGGCCGGCAGCGGCGGCCGCCGCCTCGCCCGCCAACTGGCTGAGCGGCTGGATCTGGAATTGCACGACCAGTCCCTGGTGGACCGCATCGCGCGGGACAGCGACCTGGAAAGGGCGGTGGTGGCCCAGCTGGACGAGAAGACCGTCAGCAGGGTCCATCTCTGGATCCAGGGTGCCCTCCAACAGCGTATCTTCCTGACCGATGACTACCACACCGCCCTGGTGCGGGTGGTCACTTCGCTGGCCGCGCGTGGCGGCGTTGTCTTCCTGGGCCGCGGTGCCAACCTGATCCTGGGTGAGCGCGCCGATCTGCGGGTGCGGGTGGTCGCTTCGGATCGCAATCGCCAGGAACGGGTTCGCGCCCGCCGCGACCTGGGCCGGGCCGAGGCGCGTGTACTTCTCGACCAGGTAGATGCCCAACGGGAGGACTTCGTGCGTCGGGTCTTTCAAACCGAACCATGCCAACCCAGGAATTTCGATCTGGTCCTCAACGCGGATCGCCTGTCCACGGCCAACATGGCAGATCACGCCCTGCTGGCTCTGGCCCACGGCCGGCGCAGCACTATCCGGCAAAGTGCCGCCGCGGTCTGAAACGCCTCCCGGACAGGGAACGGCCCCTCCTGCCGGAGGGGCCGTTCCCGTCAATGGTCACCAGGCTGGAACGGGCTGCTACATCATGCCGCCCATACCGCCCATGCCACCCATGCCACCCATGCCACCCATGTCCGGCATGCCCGGGGCGTCCTTCTCGGGCTCGTCGGTGACGCAGGCCTCGGTGGTCAGCAACATGGCCGCGATGGACGCCGCATTCTGCAGCGCGGACCGGGTAACCTTGGCCGGGTCGATGATACCGGCAGCCATCAGGTCCTCGTATTCCATCGTTGCCGCGTTGAAGCCCATGCCAGCCTTCTTCTCGCTGCGCAGGCGGGCCACCACCAGCGAACCCTCGATGCCCGCGTTCTCGGCGATCAGGCGTACGGGTTCTTCGACGGCGCGAGCCACGATGTCACGGCCAACCGCGGCCTCACCTTCGAGGTCCAGGGCCATGATGGCCTTGGCGGCCCTCAGCAGGGCCACACCACCGCCGACGACGATGCCCTCTTCCACCGCGGCACGGGTGGCGCTCAGGGCGTCCTCCACGCGGTGCTTCT
>QNDV01000003.1 GCA_003646045.1 bacterium | reverse complement strand
TCCCGCGGGAGGCGAGTACTTGAAGATGTTGTCCTGTGGTGCCGTGAACTCCAGTTCCGCCACGGCCAGGACCGCTATCCGCGTCAGATCCTGACCACCCTGTTGTACTTTCATTTCCACGCGGGAACCCAACACGAACCCCGAATGGGGATCCACGCAATAGGTGCGAATACCGGGACGCGGCGACGCCGGGTCCCCGGTCGGCGGCGGCGGCGGCACCCTCAAAACCCGGCAGGTGATCCGCTTCCCGCCCACCTGCAGGACACTGTCCCCGGCGGCCACGAAATTCCCCTCGGCAGGCAGTATCACCGGCGTCAGACCCGCCAGGAAACTGAAACCGCCGGTGGCCATGAAATCCGTGGATCCGGCCGTGTCGAAGTCCCGGTCCAGAGGCGCCGGACCACCGACGTAACAACCTTCCAGCTGACTGATATGGAACCACGCACCCTCCGGTCCCGTGCCCAGGTGCGCCTCACCACCCTGCCCCACCTGTGTAACCACCAGACGATCGGGCCAGCGGGCAGCCGTTCGCAGCTGTATCAGGGACGTATCGGCCCGGGCGCCCTGGGCGTCGATGAGTGTCAGGTCGGCAACCATCCGGTAGCCCTGCAGGTCGGCCACCGTCGCCCGGGAACGTGCCAGCATCTCCTGGTGGGAACCCGCCGCTGCCGGCGCTGCAAGGGTCAATACCAGTAACATTGTGGCCGCCGGGACCCATGAAGCGGGAAATGCGCGGATCAGACTGCAAATGAGCATGGGGAGGTCCTTTCAGGTCCGGTGGTTTCGGTATTGCCGATACCACGAACCCGCCCCAATGGCGAGAAGTTTCGTCCTGTGGGAATTATTCCGGGGTCGGAAACCGGCCAGCATTCAAGCAAGTGCAACGCCGCTGTTCGCCACTTGTGGGCTTGCCAACCCTAAGGTCGAGAGTTGACAGGACACTAGCAGATCGGGCCGGCGGCGAGGGCCAGGATGTTCTGGCGCTTGGCGATAACACTGTCGATCAGGTGCCGGATGGGCTCCAGTGGTACCAGATCGGGATCGAAGGTACCGGCCAGCCACAGGTCCACCGAGATGTTGTCGCTCATTTCATCCTCGGCGAACCCCGCGACCTTTTCGGCCACGTGCAGGGCATGGGCCAGGGATTCGTGGGCTCCGGCGTATTCGGGCTCGTGGTGCCACCGCACCGCCGAGACCGTCTGCTCGGGCAGGTCCCAGCTCTCCAGAAGTGCGGCGCCAGCCTCGGCATGGTCATAGCCGGTGAGCCGCCGCTCCTGTTCCACGGTCAGCCCCCCCACATCGGGGAACATGTCAGGATAGTCGCCCGGCTCTGCTTCTGTCTCCACATCAGCGGACCCGGGGCCGAGCCGGTCCAGCTCCGGGTCCAGGACGAGTTTGCCGATATCGTGGAGCAGTCCCGCAGTGAAGGCCCGATCGCGAAGTTCAGACTGACCCATGGCCCGGACGAGGGAGGCTGCGCCATAGGCCGTGGTCAGACTGTGCTTCCATAGACCATCGAGATCCAGACCGTAGCCGGGAAGGCCACGGCGCAGGACCGGTTCGAGACTGAGAGCGAAACAGAGCCGGGCAAAAGTCAGGTTCCCCACCAGCACCAGGGCCTCGCGGGGACTGCCGATGCGGCGTTGGAAGTTGTACATGGACGAATTGCAGAGTTTCAGCAAGGCCGCGGTCAACCCGGGGTCGCTCTCGACAATGGGAACCAGGCGACGTGCCTCGATCATGGGATCGTCGATGATGTCCACCAGGGACGTCAGCGATTCGGTGCACGTATCAATGGTCATTGCCGACGCAACTAGATCCTGTAGGGATGCCAAGGGGGCGATTCCTGACTGCCCGGGACATGACGGGGACCGAGGTGGAGGGCGATACCACCCCGGGTCCCTTGGCCGGTCTGTCTCAACCGACACATAGGGTTTCGTCCCGGAAACGTCTGGTTGGAGATGGGATTATCTTTAAAAAATTCTAGCCGATTCCCTGATCATGGTTATGGGCCGATACGGATGTGGTGGTGCCGTTTCTTGCCCACTTGCAGGGCGATGCGATCGCCGTTCACATCCTCCAGGGTCAGTCGGTGCATCTCGTCGGTGATGAAATCACCGTTCACCCGCACCGCCTTCTGCCGGATCATGCGCCGCGCTTCACCCTTGCTGCCCATCAGGCCACTGGTTACCAGCGCGTCCAGCAGGGGCAGACCGTCGCCGGAAAGATCACCGGCAGGGCGCTCGCTCGAGGGTACGGTGCTGGCATCGGCTCCACCGCCGAACAGTGCCGCCGCCGCTTTCTCGGCTTCGTCCGCCGCCTGCCGTCCGTGAAGGATGGTGGTCACCTCGCGGGCCAGCACACGTTTGGCCTCGCGGATGTCGGCGCCCTTCAATTCCTCCAGGCGCATGATCTCGTCACGGGACAACAGCGTGTACAGGCGCAGGAAGCGCGAAACATCGGCGTCGTCCACGTTGACCCAGTACTGGTGGAAATCATAGGGACTGGTGCGCGCGGCAGACAGCCACAGGGCGCCGTCGGCGGTCTTGCCCATCTTGGTCCCCGACGACGTGGCCAGCAGGGGGAAGGTCAGACCGTAGACCTCGTTCCGGTTGACGCGCCGGCAAAGATCGATGCCCGAACAGATGTTGCCCCACTGGTCGTTGCCGCCCACCTGCAGACGGCAGCCGTGATCCCGGTTCAAGACCATGAAGTCGTAGGCCTGCAGGATCATGTAGTTGAATTCGATGAACGAGAGACCCGTCTCCATGCGCGTCTTCACCGAGTCCCGGGTCAGCATCTGGTTCACGGAGAAAAAGCGGCCCACCTCACGTAGAAAATCGATGTAGCCCTGGTCCGCCATCCAGTCCGCATTGTCGATCATGAGTCCGTCCGTGGGCCCGTCACCGAAATCCACGAAATGAGCGATCTGGTCCCGGATGCCTGCCAAGTTGTGGCTTATCTGTTCCGGTGTGAGCATGCTGCGCAGTTCGGTCTTGCCCGTGGGATCACCCACCAGGGCGGTGGCTCCGCCCACCACTGCCAGCGGTCGATGTCCCCAGCGCTGCAGGTGCACCAGGCCCATGATGGGCAGCATGCTGCCCGCGTGCAGACTGTCGGCGGTGGGATCGAATCCCGCATAACCGGTCACCGTTTCATTGACCAGCAGTTCAGCGAGGGCGGCCTCGTCCGTGCACTGCTCGAAGAAACCGCGCCACTTGTATTCCGCAATGAGTGAGTCGAAGCCGTTGTCCATGTTGGTCACCACAGTGGTTCGTTGCCGCCAGGTGTCGGCTGTCCGGAATGAAGCGGCCGCCGGGGGCCACGCTCCCGAGACCGCCCGCTCCGCCGGTGGTCCTGACAGGAACCGCGAACGGAACCTCCACCGCGAACGGACGGACTCCGGAGCGCTCCCCCGTGCGGCTCAGCGTGACACGAGACCGGCAAGGGTCGCGAAGAAGTTGGGAAAGGATACCGCCACGCATTCGTCATCGTCCAGCGTCGATTCGCCACTGGCAACCATGGCGGCCAGGGACAACGCCATGGCGACGCGATGATCACCTGCAGTGGCCAGGACCACAGGGCCGCCGGAGCCGCCGGCCGTGAGCGGTTGTCCACCCTTGATCACCCACCCGTCGGGGCGCTCGGTCACGTCTCCTCCGAGCCGGGTCAGACCCCTGGCCATCAGGGCAATGCGATCACTTTCCTTGTGTCGCAGTTCGCCGGCGCCGGTCACCGTGGATACGCCGGGGCAGATCGCCGCCAGTACTGCCAGGGCCGGCAATTCGTCCACCAGGGCCGGCACCTCGCCCGCACCCACGGTAAAGGGACGCAGGGCATCCCGACTCAGGGTGATGTCGCCCACGGGCTCACGGGCAGGGTCGGCGACGGATTGTGCCGTTACCTCCACCACCGCCCCGGCTCGCCGCAGCACCTCCAGCAAACCGGTACGTCCCGGCCCCAGACCCACTTGGCGCACCGTCACCCGTGAGCCGGGCACCAGGGCAGCCGCCACCAACAGGAAGGCGGCGGTGGACAGGTCACCCGGCACCTCCACGTCGAAGTTTGATACGGCCGCGCCACCTTCGATCCCCAGGACATCGCCGGGGCCGGTGGTCACCTCCACACCCATGGTGCGCAGCAGGCGTTCGGTATGATCGCGGCTGTCACCGCCTCCCCGTACGGTGGACCGGCCGGCAGCCCGCAGCCCCGCCAGCAGCAGTGCCGATTTGAGTTGGGCCGAGGCCACGGGAAGCTCGTGGTCGCACGCCCGCAGGGGCGCCGCCTGCACCTGCACCGGCAGGCGATCCGGTTCTCCCAGCCAGGCAATACGGGCACCCATGGCCGCCAGGGGCGTTGCGATGCGGGCCATGGGTCGGCCGCGCAGGGAGGCATCGCCGTCCAGCACCACCGCCCGGCCGTCAGGGGGCAACCAGCCCGACAGCAGGCCCATCAGCAACCGGGCAGTGGTGCCGCTGTTGCCGCAGTCGATCTCCAGTGGCGGGCCACCACCCTGTTGCATGGCCGCCACGGCGGGCCGCGCATCCACTGTCAACACGTCGCCCGCCAGGTCGGCACGGGACCCGAGGGCACGCACCGCCGCCAGACTGGCACGGGTATCGGCACTGTCCAGCCAGCCCGCGGCACGACAGATGCCGTCGGCCAGCAGGGGCATCAGGGTGACACGATGGGACACGGATTTATCACCGGGAACCTGCAGGTCACCGGTCAGGGGGCCGTTGGCATGGACCAATCTAGTGCACATAGCCCAATGACCTCAACTGCCGGCGGGTCTCCTCGTCGATGGTGACCGTGCCTTCGCGTGCTTCGGCACCGGCCAGCAATCCGTCCAGCAGGGCGGACAGGGCCGCCACGTCGTCGGGACGCTCGTCGGCCAGATCATGGAGTTGGCCCGGGTCGGTCGCCAGATCATGAAGCTGTCGTTCACCACCGTCGCTCAAGGTCAGACGCAGGTCCCCCAGACGCACGGTACGCAGACCCCGGTCCAGGCGGTCCCGCGGGAGATCGGGATTCATGTTCTGTAATAGGTCCAGCAATTGACCGCTGGGGCGGCTGTATTCCGCCACCAGGGGCCGGTCCGCGGAAAACTCAGCCCCCAGCAGCGAACGGCTGAAGGGCAGGGAAGCCGGCGGCGACACGCCGGCCAGTTCGAGGATGGTGGCAAAGAGATCCGACAGCATGACCGGGTCGTCCCGCCGACCGGCCGGTACACGTCCCGGCGCCCGCATCACCAGCGGCACCGACAGCA
The DNA here is from genome assembly GCA_003646045.1 of bacterium. The sequence continues at coordinate 15,833 of QNDV01000003.1, read as the reverse complement.
GGGACTCGTGGACCGAGAACTGATGGCTGACCAGATCATGTTCGCCCAGGTTCTCGCCGTGATCGCTGGTCACGATGAGTACCGTATTGTCCCACGCATCGAACTTCTGCAGGTTGCTCACCACACCGGCCAGGAAAGCATCAGCCGTGCGGACATCACCGCCGTAGAGGGCTTCGATCCGGTGCCAATCCACCGATCCGGCGGGGTGGAGTCCCGCCTGATGCTCCACCACCCAGTCGCTGGGCACCAGATCATCCGCGGGCAGGTGACGCAGGTACCGGGCCCGCACCGCCGGCGCGGGATCGTAGGGATCGTGGGCTTCCAGGAAATTCAGGAAAGCGAAGAAAGGCGCCTCCGATTCGCGGCTCTCCAGCCACTTGTAGAAATGGTAGTTGGTGCCCCGGCCACCCTGGTCACCACTCCAGGTCCCGCTGTCCCCCTGCAACCCTCCCCGTGGCGGCGACTCCCGGTGGAATCCGAAATCCCGGCAGAGCCCGGTGGTCCGTACCGACAACCAGGGGTTGGACGAGAAGGCCCCCGTCTCCCAGCCCGCCTCGCCCAGCAGCCCGGCCAGGGTGGGCAATTCCGCAGCCAAATGCGGGTAGAGATGGGTACACCCGTGGCCCGAAGGCAACATGCCGGTGAACATGGAGGCGTGGCTGGGCGGTGTCCACGGCGCGTTGGCGAAGGCATGGGTAAAGACCGTCGCGCCCGTGGCGAGCCGATCCAGGGTGGGTGTCTGACTGGCCTGGTTCCTCGCCCCCGGACCGGTATGATCGGCCCGCACCGTATCCAGCACCACCAGTACGATGTTCGGTGGCGGCTCGCTCTGGCAGCCGGCCAGCAGGATCAGCGACAGAGCCGTTCCCATGATCAATACCCGACGCATCAGAACCTCCGACCCGCACCGAGGGTGAACAGTGTGCCCGGCATGGGCACGCCGGGGACCTCCATGTAGCGGCGGTCCAGTAGATTCGTGCCCGTCAGGGTGGCGTACCAGCCCGCAGCGTGACGCCAGTCCAACCGCGCGTCCAGTACGAAGGCGTAACGGAAATCGTCCGGGCCACCGGTGCGTTGCAGGTAGCGGCCGGTGACCGTGGCGGAAAGGGCCAGGGGCAGGGCTACAGTGCCCGCGGCGGTAAGCTGATTGCGCGGGGCGAGCATGACGTACCGTGCCTCGAGGTCCCCGGGCAGTGACGTCTCCTTCTCCAGCAGGGTCCAACCCAGATCCCCCGCATGACCGCGACGGGGCCGCCAGCCGAGAGTGGACTCCAGGCCGGTCACCTTCCCCTCGGCGACATTCACCGCCTGCCAGGTGATGCCGTTGTCCGTCAGGACCCAATCGATGAGGTCCCGCTCGTGGCGTGCGAACCAGGTGACACGCCAGCGCCAGGGAGCCAGGTCCTGTTCCACCCCCACCTCCCAGGTCCACCCCTTCTCCGGCGTCAGGCCCGGATCACCCCGGCTGAAAGGATCCTCGTAGTAGAGATCGGTGAAGGTTGGTACCCGGTAGACGTTGCCGATACTGGCGCGAAAGGTCCACGACTCCTCCAGCAACCAGCTCATCGCCGCGGTACCCGAGAGTTGGACATCCAGGTTGGACTGCTTGTCCAGCCGTCCGCCCAGCTGCCAACCCAGGTGGTCGCCCCGTCGATCCAGTTCGGCGGACAGGGACAGGCGCCGTCGGAGATGGTTGCCCAGGGCCGGACCGCCTATGCCGCCGCGGATACCCTGGCTGTCGATGTCCTCGTAGACGGCCTCGACCCCCGCGGCCAGGTCCAGATTCTCGCCCACGGTGGCTATGCCCCGCACCTCGCCCGCGATCTTCCTCGTCACGTGGTCGTTGATGTAACGGTCCGGATCATCGCGAAACAGCACAAAGTGGTCGGTGTGGCGACGGAAGAAGAGCCGCGGTTCGAGGTTCATTCCGTCGCCGACACGGGCATTCCAGCGCGCGGAAGCAAAGAGGGTCCGGGTCTGTTCCCACGAGGCCACCGGCGCGTAGAATCCCGTGGCCCCGAAATCACGGTCGGCATAGCCCACGTAGACATCACCCTCGCCATGGCCACTGGTGTGGACCAGGCGCACGGTGCCACTGGCTATGTCCGCTTCATTGGCGCCCTCCAGTTCGTCGCCGTCGTCCTTCACGATCGTATAGCCGTCGGTGTGGAATGCTTCGGCCGAGGCGCGCAGCGCTGTTCTCTCGCCACCCAGGTCCAGGCTGCCCCAGCCACTCCAGGTGCCGTTGCCGCCGCCCAGGGCGCCAAGTTCGGCGGCGGTGCGCCCCAGTGGTCGCCGCGGTACCACGTTGACGGTACCCCCGAAGGCCCCGGAACCGTAGAGCGCCGAGCCGTGACCCGGCAACACTTCCAGACGCGCTATGTCATGCCGGCCCAGGGGCAGGTTCATGAGATGGTGACCGGTCTGGGGATCGGACAGGTCGTAGCCGTCGAGCAGCACCTGCACCTGTTCAAAGCTGGAACCGCGGATGGTCAGGTCCGACTGCACGCCGTATTGCTGACGCTGGCCCGTCACCACCGAGGGCACCATCTGCAGCAACTCCGGTGCCGAGCGCCCCGGCAGGCGTTCCAGGTCCCCTTCGCCCAGCATCGCCACGTGACGGACGAGTCCGGGCAGGGAGGCCGGTACCCGCGATCCCACGACCTCCAGGGTAGGAGAAAGCCACAGGGTATCTCCCTCGACCACGACGAACCCGGAAGTATCGGCCGGGGCCGTGGCCGCCGTGGCTCCGGTGCAGAACACCGCCGCCGCCGAGACGAGAATGATAGCTGGCATCTTCACGTTGCAGTTTCCGTTCCTGTCGGTTCCGGGCAGATATGCGGTGGGACGAAAATAGTGTCGTGTTGCCGGTCCGGCCAGCCCGGAAGGGAGTGCTCAGCCCTGGCGCCTGACTACCACCAGGGTGATGTCGTCGCTCTGGTCCTCGCCGGCGGTATGCTCGGCCACCGCGGCCAGGATGGCTTCCTTGATGCCTACCGCCGGCAGATGGGCGTGGCGTCGGACCACCTCGACCAGGTTCTCCTCGCCGAACATGGCCTCCGGGTCATCCTCCTCTGCCGACGGACCGACCGCTTCGGTAATACCGTCGGTATAGAGTACCACTACCTCGCCCGGTGCCAGGACCACCTCTTCCTGTTCGTAGGTCACGTCGCCGATCATGCCCAGCAGCAAGCCGCCCCGTCTCAGTTCGTCCACCGTCCCGTCGGCCCGCAGGACCAGGGGCGGATTGTGTCCCGCATTGGTCGAGGTCAGGGTCCCGGTTGTGATGTCCAGCACACCGTAGAAGAAGGTGGCGAACATGTGGGAGTCGGTGGAGCGGACTATCAGGTCGTTCACCCGGCCCACTATTTCCGCCACGCTGCTGGGATGGATCACCTGACCGTGCAGGCTGGCCTGCAGGTTCGACATGAGCAGGGCCGCGGGCATGCCCTTGCCCGACACGTCACCCACGGCCACCCCCACCCGCTCCTTGCCCTGGACGATGAAATCGAAGTAGTCGCCCCCCACCTCGCGACTGGGAATGCTGGTGCCGGTGATCTCGTATCCACTGAGCCGCGGCTCCACATCCGGCAGCAGCCGCTCCTGGATCTCGCGCGCCGTCTGCAGCTCGCGGGTCAGGGCCTCCCGGGCCAGGGCATCCTCGCGCCCCTGCTTCACGGCCCGGGTCATGTCGTTGAAGCTGAGGGCCAGGTCGCCGAATTCGTCCTCGTTGGCGATGGCAATGGTGGCGTCCAGGTCTCCGGCGGCCACGGTGCGTGTCCCCCGGTGCAGGGCATGCACCGCCGACACGATGCCCTCGCTGATGCGCACGCCGAAGAACAGGGCGAAGACCTCGATGATCAGGAACAGTGCGGCCACCAGGCCCAGGGCGATGACCACCGCCACGTTGACGTTGTTCTCGCCTTCGAGAAACTCGCCGCGCAGGTCGGTCCAACCCACCTTCAGGTTTATGAAGAGGCTGGTCGATGTGAATCCGTCGTGGGTCAGGCGGTACACGCCCAGCAGGGTGCCGCCGAAATAACGCATGTCTTGCCAGAAGGACGGATCCCCCGACACGTCACGGTAGACCACCTTGCGGCCGGGATAGGCATCGTCGAACCCGGATCCCCGACGCTGGTCCGGGCGGAGCCTGTCCTGCGCAGCTTCCTCGTCCTCGCTATCCCCATCGGTGCCCAATGACTGCAGAGACACTCCGGCCCGCAGTACGCGGGACATCTGCTGCAGGGCCTGCTCACCCAGCAGCCAGGCCCGGACCCGCGGTCTGTCCGACCCCACGTCCTGCCAGCGCATGAGCCACAGGTCACCGTCAGCCACGAACCATGACGTGGTATCCACCACCACGGCCGTACTGTCAGCGGCCTTCTCGCTCAACCTGGCCGCCAGTGCCTGGTGCAATCGCCCCGTCCAGGTCGGAGCCGGTACGGCAACCGCGTTCCCGGACACCACCACCGGATCCGGCCAGGCGAAAGTGGTATCGAAGACTGCCGGCGCCAGGTCCACGCCCCGGTGGACGGCCAGCCGCCATGACTCGGTGATGGCCAGGGCCCGCGCCGCCCGCGCACCGCCCAGACTGGTGTAGACCGTCATGACCGCCAACAGAACCACCAGCACCAGGGGCACGAAGCCGATGAGGAAAGCACTGACCCCCAGCTTGGCTCGCAAGCGCAGGAAGTGCAGGCGCATACCCATGGCCAGGTGGAACATGGAGGCCACCCAGAAATAGGCCAGGGAGAACCAGGCCCAGGTACCCAGGTTGGTCAGGGTGCCGCCGGACCCGGAGGACCGCAAACCCCACGCCGGCACCAACAGGGCCAGGGTCAACAGGCCCAAACCGAAACCCACGGCCCGCCGCCGGTCTCCCACGTGACGCCACGGCTTGTAGGTGCGGACAGTCAGGAAGAAGCCGGACAGGGTCACGCCCGCCACCACACCGCCGGTACCCCCCAACAGGGGTAACAGCACGGTCAACGCCAGGTAGATCATCCACAGGATCCGCCCCCACGTATCCAGCAGCAGAAAGGTGATGGCCAGGACCCAGGACAACACCAGCATGGCCGCTGCCACCGGGGCCAGTACCTCCCCGGCCCAGCCACCGCGAGCCAGCCCTCCCGCCACTGCGGCCAGTGCCGCCAGCAACACCGCCGCCAGGATGGCACGCCAGGCCCTACGGCCACGTGATTCAATGGTCCAGTTCACCGGATTCCGTGCTCCTGCTTGTAGGTGGCCCAATTGTCCTTGAGGTTGCAGAAAGCCTCGAAGTCCCCGGCCAGGAAGGGGTTATTGGTCCGCTCCTGCCCAATGGTGGAATAGGGCATCTCTCCCTCACCCCCGTAGTAGTCGTGCCCGGGAAGGACGCGCAGGTCGTCCGGAAGTTGCAGGACAAGCTGCAGGGATTCCCATTCCTGGCGGGCCGATGACCCCGGAAAATAGGACCCGGTGCCCCCCACTTTGCCGCAGAACAACAGATCCCCGGTGACCAGCACGCCGGGGGCCCGGAAGCAGAAATGATCCGGTGCGTGCCCCGGAGTAGCCAGGGCCTCGATGGCCAGACTACCCGCTCGAACGACCTGTCCGTGGGTCAGACCCTGCCGACCCTCCCGAACGTCACCCCTGAGAATCGCCGCTCCCGTCAATTGGGCCAGGGCTTCGGCCGCACCGTCGTGATCCGGATGACCGTGGGTGATCAGGATGGAGGTGATATTCAACCCGCATTGCTGCGCCACGGCCGCGAACCCCGCGGCGTCGAATCCGGGATCCACGGCTACAGCGTCGCCACCGCCGGGATCTCCCAACAGATAATGGAAGTTGCGGTCACCGCCGAGGTGGATCTGGTAACAGCGCAAGGCGGAGGTACTGAGGTCACGGGTCACGTTGGTCTCCTGGCGGAAGTGGGTGTTGCGCCATCCTAACTTCCCGGTCACCACAGGGCGAGGGGAACCTGAACCGAAGGGTATGGCGGTTTCCGCCACACGTCGTACGCTGACATTACATGGCGGACGAGGGCAAGTCGCGGCAGTTGAAGATCTGTTCCGCCGTGCTGCCGGTGCGCGATACCATCGAGAGGATCATTCATGATGGCAAACACGATCGCCCGCGGGATACGGTCCCGACTGCTGGTACCGGTCCTGATGTTGGCTGCCGGCAGCGCCCTGGCCACGGGCCAGGTGGGCGAACCCGCCGCGGACTTCAACCTGGAAAACGTCGAGGGCGGCTTCTTCACCCTGGACCAGTACCAGTCCGATACGGTGGTTTTCCTGCAGGTCATCGGCTACGGCTGACCGGGTTGCATTGATAACGGCCCCGGTACGGAGGCCATAAACCAGGATTACGCCGCACAACCGTTCCAGGCCCTGGCCATCGACGTCTGGGATGGCCTGCCGGACCAGGTCGCGACCTTCCGGGTCAACGCGACCATTTCGTTCCCCCTGCTCATGCAGGGCTACGCGGCGGGAGTCACTACGGACTACGACTGCACTTTCGACATCTACTTCGTAATCGACAGCGACGGCATCATCCGTTACCGCGGCGATTTCGATGATGTGCTCATCAGGGCCGCACTGGACACGGCCATTGCCGCGCTGGGTGTCTCGGCGACTGACGATGTACCGGCGGCAGGTCACCTCTTGCAGGCCAACTACCCCAACCCGTTCAATCCGCGTACGGTGATCCCGTTCGAGCTGGCGCCGGGTGCAGGCGAGGCGGCTGTTCGTCTGGAGATCCTGGATCTCAGGGGAGCAGTCGTGGCAACCCTGCTGGCAGGACCGCGGTCCCGGGGGCAGCGCCATACCGCCATGTGGGACGGCACGGACCAGACAGGGAGACGACTGGCCAGCGGTGTCTATCTGGCACGACTGAGGGTTGACGGGATCAGCTGGTCACGGCCGCTGACACTCTTGAAGTGATCACCCCAGTGAGTTCGGCCCCAACAGTTCCTCCACCCGTTTCCAATCGGCTTCGGTGGTGATCTTCCAGTTCCTGTGGTCTCCCTCCACGATGGTGGGAGCGTGACCGCGGTCCGCCATGAGACTGCCGTCGTCGGTGAAGCGGGCACCGGTATTGGTAGCCCAGCGATGGGCCTCCAGCAGCAGGTCCCAGCGAAACACCTGAGGTGTCTGCACGGCCCGCAGGCGCGGCCGGTCCAGGTAGGTGGCATGCCCCTCCGCGTCGCCGTCCATGCGGATCACCGTGTCGGCCAGGGGAATACCCGGTACGGCGCCGCCGTGGTTGATGGCCGCCACACACAGGCTGTCCAGCAGCTGATCACTGGCAAAAGGCCGCGCCGCATCGTGCACCGCCACCAGGTCATCGTTCGCCGGCAGGTGTTCGCTGGCGGCCAGGGCTTCAACGGCATTGCCGGTGGACCGGGTTCGTGTCTCGCCCGCCGGCGCCAACAGCCACGGCAGGTCGAGAGGGCCCAACAGGGGTGTCAGGGCACTGTTGGCCTCGTCCCGCCAGGCCGATGGCACCGCCACGGTGACGGTAACTGCCCGGGGCTCCACGTTCAGGAAATTCTGCAGGCTGACGGTGAAGAGCATGCCACGGCGCGTGGTGCGGAACTGCTTGGGCGGCAATTCGTCCTGCCCTGCGCGCAGACCCTTGCCCCCGGCCAGCAGGATCAGGTGCAGATTCGGTTTTGTTTCGGGCATATTATCTCCTCAGGCACGGGCGGCGCGTCCGCCCGGTTCCAGGGCCAGGGCCACGGCGGATTCGACACTGTCCGCGATGACCATCTCCAATCCTTGCTGGGCCGCCGTGGCGGCACCGTCCGGCTCGGCCAGAATCGCGCGCCGGAAACCGTGTCGAGCCGCCTCGCGCAGCCGGGAGTCCCGGTCCGCGACCCGCCTCACCTCCCCAGTCAGGCCCACCTCTCCCAGCACCAGGGTATCGGCCCGTACCGGCTTGTCCCGCAGGGACGAGGCCAGGGCAGCCAGGATAGCCAGATCAGCGCCGGGATCGTCGATGCGACCACCGCCCGCCACCTTCACGAAGATATCGCATCCGGCCAGGTCCAGTCCCGCCCGTTTTTCAAGAATGGCCGCCAGCAGGGCCACACGCTTGCTGTCCACTCCCTGCACCACACGCTGGGGCGTACCGTAGCGCGCGGACGATACCAGGGCCTGCACTTCCACGAGGAAGGTGCGCGAACCGTTGCGCACGGCGCAGACAGCTGCGCCGGGTTCATGGCCCCGCCGCTCGCCCAGAAACAGCACGCCGGCCTGGTCCACCGGCACCAGTCCGTCGGCGCGCATCTCCATCACCGCCAGTTCACCGGTGGTACCGAAGCGGTTCTTCACCGCCCGTACCAGACGGATGGCGCCACCACCGGAACCCTCGAAGTAGAGTACGGTGTCCACCATGTGTTCCAGCAATTTGGGCCCGGCCAGATCACCGCTCTTGGTGACATGCCCCAACAGGAACAGGGGACAACCGCTGCGGCGGGCGAAATCGGCCAGCACGCCGGCACAGTAGCGGATCTGGGTCGGCGCACCGGGGTAGGCTTCCACTTGCTCGCTGTGCAGGGTCTGGATGCTGTCGGCGATGACCACGCACGGCGGCGGATCAGCGCCGGCTTCCTCGCGATCACGGGTCAGGATCTCCAGCAGGCTTTCCAGTTGGACCTCGGCGATGATCGAGAAGCCTTCCTCCTGGTCAGGCTTGAAGCCCAGGCGTTCGGCGCGCATGCGGATCTGGGCAGGGGACTCCTCGCCGGCCACGTAGAGTACGCGTATCCCCTGGCGTACCCACCACAGTCCCAGGCCGGTGAGCAGGGTGGATTTGCCCACGCCGGGTTCACCGCCCAGCAGCACCACCGAGCCCTCCACCAGACCACCACCCAGCACGCGGGATATTTCGACGGGTTCGACCCTCAAACGGGCTTCCGCGGCTGACGAGATCCGCGCCAGGGGCACCGGGGCGGCTCCCGGTTGCATCCTGCCGCTGCCGGCAGCGAAACCGACGGCACCACCGGTATCGGGCGCCTTGAAGCCGCGTGCACCCTTGGCAGCTTTGCCCGTTGCGGCGACCTTCATCTCTTTCATGGTGTTCCAGGAGCCGCAACCGGGACAGCGTCCCAGCCAGCGCAGTTCCTCGTGGCCACAGTCGGTGCAGAAGAAGTGGGTGGATGTCTTGGCCATGTCATATCCCCATGCTACAGGCAACAATGGCCCGGCGTGTCGGCCGGACCACTGCGGTCGGGCATCGAAGTGGGTCCGTCAGCGCAGCAACGTCATTTTGCGCTGGCGCACGGCCCCGTCCGGCGTGACCAGACGGTACAGGTAAATACCGCTGCCGACGGTGCGACCGTGCCGATCCCGCCCGTCCCACACCCGCCGGTACAATCCGGCGGCCAGTTCCTCGTCGAGCAGGTCGCGGACCAGCATACCACGCAGGTCGTAGACTGCCAGCCGCGTTCTGCCTCCACGAGCCAGTTCGAAACGGATTCCGGTACGTGGGTTGAAGGGATTGGGCACATTCGGCAACAGCCGGTCCCCCGGTCCGGGAACAACGTCCCCTGCCGTTGACACCTCGTCGATGTACGTCAAGTTCAGGCTCCAGCCCTGGAGCGTTCCGGTCTGCCCCGCCACCTCATCGTAGATATACAGTAACCAGAGCCCTTCGCTGCTCTCACCACGGAAGTCGTCCAGATCACCCGGACCATCCACCGTCAGGGTCGCCGGCCAGTTGCCCGCCAGATCGGCAGTACCGGCACCGCTGCGGTTGTGCAGCATGACATGGGTCCCCAGGGGGCTGACCAGTTCCGCCCGCAACTCACCCACGTCCGGATGGACCAGATCGATGTCCACCGACAGGTTCCAGATCTCTCCACCGGCACCGGCGCCAAGTACCACCTGGCCGTAGACTCCGGTGGGATCATCGTCCGGAACGGGATAGGAAGTCGGATCAACGAGGGTGGTGTCCCGTGTATCCATGGCGATGATATCCATGGTGCGGGTCCCGGTGGACGTGGTGTTGGCCAAAGCCGCCTGATCGCGGACCGTCAGATCGTAGGTCAGACGATCACCCGCGGCGATTTCGTCCACCGTCAGTGGAAACACCAGCGACCAGACCCCGTCGCCGAAATCCACCAGGGGGTACGGCCCCTGTTCCAAACCGCCGTTGAGACGGAAATGCAGATCGACACCGGCCACACCCAGATTGTCATCCGCGGTGCAGGACAACAGAGGCGGCCACACGTACAGGGTCTGGTTGCCCACCGGGAAATGGCTGATCACCGGCGGCGTGGTATCCGGTCCCACCACGAAGGAGTGCCGACGCGACGGTGCCCGTACCGGATCGGTTACCGTTACGTTTTCGGCGTCCGTTCCCGTCAGGTAGTAATCCACCGTGGTACCGTTCGGCTGGCCGGGAATGTCCGCGATCCAGGACACGGGACCACCCCCGGTAGGCATCAGTTCCACGGTCTGCCAGTTCCCGGCGTCCACTCGCCACAGCAACTGCGGCGGGGCGGCCCCCAGGCCCGCCCGGGCCGTTATGAAGGTGCCCACGGCATAGGGGCCGGATGTACTCTCCGTGTCACGCTGCGGCGTATGTCCGAATACCGGCCCGAACCAGGTCACGGCTGCGTAGGCGTCCACCACACCCCAGCCCAGGTCATTATCGGGTGCGCCGGGCTGGCTCGCAGTCTGGCGCAGGGCTTCGCGTACCTGGATGGGGGTCAACTGGGGCGCCCGCTCGAGCACGAGGGCTGCCACACCACTGATCAGCGGGCAACTGAACGACGTGCCGCTGGCCGTTCCGTAGCCCCGGTCGTCGTTGGGATTCGCCACCGTGTTGGACACACCCCTGGCTGCCACATCGGGCTTGATGCGCCCGTCGGCCGTGGGCCCGGGAGACGAGAACCAGGCCACCAGCCCGTCGTTGTCCACCGCACCCACGGTGATGACACTGTCCGCGTCCGCGGGAGCGATAAGGCTGCCGGTAGTCAACCGGTCATTGCCCGCCGAGGTAACCACGAGCAGTCCCCGGGCCGCTGCCTGATCCGCCGCGCGGGTCGTCACGGCAGTGTTGCCGTCCAGATCCTCGAATTCGTACCAGTCGATGTAGCCCAGGGACGAGGAGATGATATCCGCGCCGTTGGCTTCAGCCCACTCCAGGCCGGCCACCCAGTTGTCCTCCTCCGCGGGAACCTCCTCCGTCAGGTGCTCGGTACGGGCCAGCAGTACCGACACGCCGAAGCCCGGGGAGATCATGCGGCCCGGGCGATGCGCTGCCACGTTGGAGAGGGTCATGGTGCCATGGTTGCGTGAGCCGCTGGGATCCGTCTCCTCTTCGTCGACAATGGGATCGCCGTCGACGAAGTCCCAGGCGTCCAGCACCGGGATGTGTCGCAGGGCTTCGTGGGTGGTACGAAACCCGGTGTCGAGTATACCCACCACCACATCGGCGCCGGTCAGTCCCAGGGCGTGGACCGCTTCCACGTTGAGCTGCTGTATCGCCTGCAGGCTGCCACCGTAGTCCCAGGTCCGATCGGCGGCGGCGGACTTGTCCTTGGGCCCGACCACAGCTTCAGGAAGCAGCGGCTCCAACGGTGGCGCAGGACGACGGGTCGTAGCCACCAGATCGATACGTGCCACTTCGGGCCGATCAGCCAGGCGCTGCAACTGGGCGTCGGTAACCAGAAAACTGGCTGCGTTGAGCCAACGGCTCGTATGCCGCAGTTCGGCGCCCACAGCACGGGCGGCCCCCAGATAGGAGGGGTGTACCGGCAGATCTCCCGCGTCCACCGGCAGGACGTCGGCACCACGGACCCTGGCCCGCCGGGCAATCACGCGCGGGGACAGCTCTGCTGCCAGTTGCTCCAGGGCCATGGCGAGTGGGGCACCGGACAGGCCCTTGTCCCGGTAGAATACCCATACCAGCAGACGGCCGTCGTCCCGGCGAGCAGGGGAATCCACGGCAGCCAGTGCAGCGGCGGCGCGCGGAGCCATGGACGCACTGGTAGCAGTAGCGATCAGGGGCAGAACCGCCACCAACAGCAACACGGTTACGGGCACAATACGACGGATCATGGTCCCCTCCAGGACATGGGTTCTTGATGAATGATTATAACATGATATGACGCCTGAGGCGGCATCAACCCATATCGTTCACGCTACTCAAGGTATGATTATCGGCGAGTTAACAACAGCCTGCTAGTTGGCCAGGCCCGACCCGCCGCCTGCGGGGCCGCCCGCTTCGTCATCCACCAGTCCCATTTCCACGAGGATGTTATAGAGCCACATCTGGGCCTCAGGCGAACGATTCCAGCTCTCACCCAGCATCTGGGCGCAGACCATGGCTTCATCCTCGCTGCCCGACTCCAGATAGGGCGCGACTACCGGCTCGGCCTCCGGGTCCCCCATATTGACGAACCAGGGCGCCACGTAGGGATTCGCCTCCATGGCCTGGTGCAATGCGTCCAGGGCCGCGTCCTGGTCGTCTACCAGTAACAGCAGCAGGACCCAGGACCAGGCCGCCACCGTGCCATCATCTTCAATGTCCTCCAGCAGATCCCCCGAACGCTGGCTCTCGCCCATTGCCAGGTAGTAGCTTACCAGTAGCAGGCCGTTGCCCATGTGGTCGGCGGGATCAAGGTCCAGGAGGTTCTCGTAGAGATCCACCGCATCCAGGCGACGCCCCACCTGCCACATGAATTCAGCCAGATGTTTGACGGTGCGCATATAGGGGCGGGCCTGCACCATGGGCCAGAAGTCTCCCATGAACTCGGCAAAGAACTCCTCGCCCAGACAACGTTCACCGCATGTGGCGGCGTGCTCCATGGCGGCCACCAGTTCACCGGCGTCCTCGCAGGTCAGGATGGCGTGCAGGGTCAGGGCGTCGCAGTTTTCGGGGTCCAGTTCCAGGGCCTGGCGGACCAACTCCCCGGCCTGATCGCCGTTTCCGGACTCGTAGGCCTGGAAAGCCAGTTCCTGCGCCAGTTCCCGGGGGTGGTTTTGCAGTTCCTCGAGCCGCCGTTCGAACAAGCCGTCCGCCACCTGGTCGGCAATCGCGTCGAGGAACTCCTCCTCTGACTCGTACTGTGCTTCCTCCTGCAACATGGCGTGGCGCATGAGGCGCTCGATCATGAACGGCGTGTCGGGCTGCTGGCGGTTGTCGGTGGTCATGGTCTTGTTCTCCACAGTCTGGTCCGGTTATTTAACGTTGATCCGGAAATGGTAGGAAGTGGGAGCGTTGGCGTCAAAGTCTCGTTGGAAAGTGCACGGACCGTGCCGTCGCAGCCAGGCAGTTCCAAAGTGCGATACATCCACGCGCACCACTTCATGAAGCCCGGCATTGTGGAAAATTAATTATACAAGATCTTTTTTGCCTTTATATAATAATCCGTGTCAAACTCAGCCTTCAATGTCATGGCGTTCCTGCTCGACCATCATATCGAAAAGGGGATCGCTGACAGGCAATAATTTGCCATTTGTCTGGGCGGATACATATGTCCAGTCCTTACCGACGCTTTGCCCTGCTCGTGCCCTCCCCGGGAGTCCGCGCCTTGCCAACACCACCACCACTGCAGATCGGTTTGCTGAACATGATGGCCGACGGCGCTCTCAAGGCCACCGAACGCCAATTCCAGCGCCTGCTCGGTGGCCGCGGCGGACCGGATGACAGCACAGCCAGGGCAGCCTGCGTCCTGCACCCCTTCTCCTTCCCCCGGATCCCGCGCGGTGCGCAGGGTCGCACCTATATCGCCGACCATTACGAGGACTTCGCGACCATCACCCGCCGCGGGCTGGATGCCCTCATCATCACCGGCGCCAACATCGCCACCGCCGAACTGGAAAAGCAGCCGTTCTGGCAGTCACTGCTGGACGTCATGGCCTGGGCCGAAAGTAATGTGCGTTCGACACTATGCTCCTGTCTCGCCACCCACGCGGTGCTGGAGTTCCGCTACGGACAACGCCGCCGCCGGATGCCTGAAAAGTTATGGGGCGTGTATCCGCACCTGGTTGTCGCACCCGGGCATCCGCTGGTGCGCGGATTGGCTGCCACGGTTGATGTACCCCACTCGCGGCACAACGAAATCACTGCCGCACAATTCGAGGCCGCCGGGCTGAAGGTCCTGGTGGCAGGCCCCGGGGGAGGCGCACACCTGGTGGTATCGGCGGACGGACCACCGTGCTCGCTGGTGATGTTGCAGGGACACCCGGAGTACGATGATGTGAGCCTGCTCAAGGAATACAAACGGGAGATTGCCCGCTTCGTCGCCGGCGAAAGAGCCGACTATCCACCGCTGCTGGAGCAGACCCTGGATACGAGCGGGGAGGCACTCTGTCTCGATCACCGAAGGCAGACACTGGCGGCCCTGGGCAATGGTGGTGACAGGCCGGATTTTCCCGAGACCGGATTGCTGCCCCATGTGCGGGGCACGTGGCACGATGCCGCATCCAGGGTGGTTCTAAACTGGGTGGAGGCCCTGCACGCGGATGAACCGGGGCCGGGTTGAAACCGGCGGGCTGCGCCATATCGAACGCGGCGTTCCCATGCTATCATCCCCGCACTCTCTCACCGACCATCGCGAAAGGACACGCCTACATGTCCCGATTTCCCATCCTCGGTCTAGCCCTGGGCAGCGGCGGGGCCCGTGGTCTGGCCCACGCCGGCGTCCTGCAGGCCCTCGAGGAAGCCGGTATCCGCGCCGACCTGGTGGCCGGTACCAGCATGGGTTCCATCGTGGGCGGACTATACGCCCAGGAGCCGGATCCCCAGCGGGTCTGGACGCGCCTGCAGGCCTACGTGGAGAACGAGGAGTTCGCGTCCTACTGGGCCCCATTCGTGCCCCGCGACGATGAGGAAGCCCGGGATCCCCAGAGCCGGTTGACGGGTATCTACGACTTCATGCAGCGCAAGCTGATCACCGTCAAGACCGTGACCAGGCCCTGGCAACAGGACGCAGCTCGCCTGCGCGATCCCCTCGAAACCCTTTTTGGACCCATCGACTTCAGCGAACTGACGATCCCTTTTGCTGCCGTGGCCCTGGACCTGGTGTCCGGTGACAAGGTCGTCTACACGTCGGGCCAGGTGGTGGACGGCATCTATGCCAGCAGCGCCATCCCCGCCATCTTCCCTCCCGTGCAGATCGACGGGAGCATGATCGTGGACGGCGGCGGGCCCTTTCGGGTGCCCGTGGATGCCTGTCGCGATCTGGGCGCGGACATAGTGGTGGCGGTGGACATTCCGGCCTTCGAGGAAACCCGGTTCGGCACGGGCCTGGACCTTATCCTGCGCAGCAACACCATCGCCCGCCAGCGGCTGAACCGTTTCGTCCTGGCCAGTGCCGACTTCGTCATCCGCCCCGACGTGACGGATTACCATTGGGCCGACTTCGCCAACGGACACGTGGCCAGGGACCGGGGATACGAAGCGGCACGAACGGCGATGCCGGCGCTGCAGAAACTCCTGCGCGAGCGGGCGAGTCTGTCCTATCGGGTGCGACAGGGGCTCGGCAAGCGCCTGGGTCTGGCCTAGCCCGACCGCAACGCGCCGCGGTATTCCAGGGAAGCCACCACCAACGCAACGGCCACCGCCAGGTCCACGCCCCCGAGCAGGCCCAGTCCCAGGGGATGACCGGCAAGCACGCGCTTCAGCACGTACATCAACACGACCATGGCCAGGATAAAGGCCAGCAGCTGGGGCGGATAGATGTGCCACGGCCACATGCGCTCCGTGGTCTCCGTGAAACGCTGTACGTTGCGGCGCATGCGCTTGCGCATGACGAGGTTGGCCTTGATTGCTCCCAGGAGTACCGCCACCGGCGCAATCCAGGCCAGATGCCAGGTGGGCAGGCCACCGTCCAGGGC
>QNDV01000002.1 GCA_003646045.1 bacterium | reverse complement strand
TCCTCGCCCACACGTGTTATCCAGACCCGGGCACGTCCTATACCGGACCCGCCCCCAAGGGGCACGATGGTGCCGGCCAGCGTGCCGCGAGCCATCACCACCGACACCGCCACTTCGTGGACCAGGCGACCCGGCTTGAGTACCGCCGCCTGCACCAGACCCGGTCGCAGCGGCACGATCCGCGCGACGACCGTATCGCCCGTCGCCACCACCAGCGTGTCGACGCCGTTGCCCCGCAATCCCAGGGCGGCTCCGGGCTCACCCGCCCAGGCCCGCACCACGCCCGCGGTCCCGGGTGCCAGTGATCCGAACATGCCGACGGCAGGCGCCGCCGCCAGGACACCGGGATCCGCAAGGACGACCGCGCCGGTGACCGGCAACAGCTGGTGATGCAGTGGCTGTCCCGTGGTGGCATCCCGCACCCAGAGGGAGAGGTTCTCGCCGTAGACCGGGGTCACTCCCAGTTCCACTGAACCGCCTGGCGTCACCGTGCTGGTCACACCGGCGACACCCCAGCCCTCCACCGTCACCTCGACCTGGCCGGCTACGGATTCCGCGACGCCGGTGCCCACAATCAGGCTGGTGGTTTGGCCCACGGGCAATGCCAGCGGCGTGGCCGTCACCAGGAGGGGACGCACTATCGGCAGCATCGTCCGGTGCGGCAACAGGTCCGGGCCCGTCACCGTCAGCACCAGTTCGCCCGGCTCGGCAGGAGGATCGGACAGGTATATGGTCGCCCGACCCAGTTCGTCGGTTACAGCCGAACCCAGCAGGCGCCCCGGCGCCGTCAGGGTCACCGTGGCTCCCACCGTGTCCACCTGTACCGCGAAAACCGGTACGCCCACCGCCAGCGTTCCCGCGTGGGATACCTCCAGCGGTCGTGGCCGCCGCGTACGGACCTGCAGTGAGCAATCCCCCAGGATGTTGTACTGCTCCACCAACTGTCGGCCGATTTCGCCGGGATAGTTGTCGAGTACCTTCATGATGCCGTGCTGGCAGAGGGCACCGATCTCCAGGGCACGCCCGGATACCAGCAGGTCGGTGGTTTCCTCCTGCATCAGCGTAGGCGGTATCCAGGGCGTGGTGGTCGACGCGCTGTACATGGCGAGGGCGCCGCGGGGCGCCTCGGGGGTACCGGCGCGCAGCCAGGCTTCGGCGAAGCACTCGGGCGACGAGAACCGGCCGTTGGCACAACTCACATCGATGATCCAGGGCACACGGTGGTCGTTGGCCAGGTTTGCCACTTCACCCAGCCCGAAAGCCGGATTGGACCATGAGACGCCTGAACCGTGACCCAGGTAGTTCATGAAACTGCGGCCCTCATCCAGGGCGGCGATGATGGCCGCGGCGGTGGCCGACGGCTCGTAGAGACGATCAACCGCCGTGAAGTTGTAGCCCAGCAGGTCGTCGCGCAGCCAGTCGGCACGCTCGGCATCGGTGGGGTCACCCAGAATGGACGCGACGCCCACTGCGTGTGAGTACCAGGCGCCGTCAGGGTCGGGATCGCGCTCGTAGCGGACAAACTTGTTCAGCTGCACCAGCAGTTCGTCCCGATCCCGCGCCGACACCCGTGAAACGAACAGGTCGGGATAGAGGTCATCGCCCTGGACCATGGCATAGCGCGTATCGTTGTCCGCGCCCTCGAAAAGTCCGGCGTGGGTGGGCACCTGGTCGATATCCCCCACCAGCACCAGGTAGGTCAGGCCCGCGGGTTCACCGTAGCGGGTGGCGACCGCGGCGGAGATCGACTCGACCGTCCCACCCAATTGCACGGTGGTAGCCACCTCCACCGTCAGGCCCCGCTCGCGTTTCCATTGGACGAACTCCGTCAGGTCCAGCTCGAATTCCGGTGCCGTTACCACCAGCATGCGGCCGCCGGTGTTTACCTCGGCGTACTTGGTCACCGGTTTCCGGTCCGCGAAACGCCGCGTGGCCAGAATCTCGAATACCCGGTCCCGCCCCGTGGCCCGTCGCCGCTCATTGACGCCGCCACTGCCTTCGGTGACCACTTCCAGTTCGAGGCGCTCCAGCACCAGCAGGCGACCCCGGTCCGCGTCCCAGCGCAGGGGATGAACTGTCAGGCCCACACCCCGTTCGCCACGCAGCAGGTACGGCCGCTCCAGGTTATGGCCTGCGGCGGGGTAGACGCCGCTAGCGTACGACGGCCCGGTTGCCCGTGGTACTTGCAGCGGGTCCATGGTGCGCGGGATGTTGCCACGGGAAGGAAGCACGGGCGCGGAGGCCAACTCGCGCCAATACTCGGACACGATCCTCAGACGGGGAGTACCCGCGGACGGCAGGCGCAGTTGCAGGGTCAGCCGGGGCAGTTCGGGATGTCCTGCTTCCAGGGTGGGCCAGGTACCGGGTACGCCGACGCGGGCGAAAACACGTCCCTCGATTTCCTGTTCGGCGGTAAAGAACCCCGGTACATCCACCGTCACCCGCGTGCGGCCCGGCGCCTCCACCGACGTCTCGATGCGTGGCGGACCCGGCGGCAACCCCCGCGGCGATACCCAGTCGGCGGCGACGGCGGGAACAGCTCCCGCCAGCAGGATCAGCAATGCCAGGCAACGTGTCATGCAGGGCTCCGGAAACGACCAGGGAAGCTAGCAGGGGCACCATCATTCTACAGCATATGACAGTCCGGCGGCAACCGGACCGGGCCGGGTGGGATTAAAGCCAACGGGGAGCGGTCCCGCAGGAGCCGCTCCCCGTGGCTGCTTTCCGTCGGCGATCAGAACCTGACCGCGGACTCCGCTTCATCGTCACAAAGAGTGGTCCAGCGCCCGGTGAAGAATCCGCCGGGATACCCGTCCACCGGCTGTGCGGTGCCGCCGAGGATCCCCTCGACCCGTCCCGAGGCCAGAATCCAGTCGCCCCGGAAGGACGCCAGATCATCACCCGCGGCCGGTTCCCAGGTCCCCGCCAGCAGGGCGTGGAAACGGCCGCGCCGGTCGATGGCCTTGCCGCGGAAAACCCGCTGACCGTCAGCATCCACGCCGTAGCCACCCCGCAGGAAGCCCTTGATACGCCCGTCCAGCGAGTACCAGGCCCCGGCGAGGGACCCCATGCGCACACCGTGGTCCACCGTGTCGGTGACCGCCAGACTCGGGTCCCGGGTCAGCCGACGCCAGCGCCCCGACAGGAAACCCTTGGGACAGACGTCGATGTCCTGCAACTTGAAACCGGTCAGCTGGATCTGCGCGCCGGACTCGGTCACGTCCTCGATGAGATCCAGTTTGGCCAGGTCCGCCACGTCGAAGGTGGCCGTGTAGTGGGGCAGGTTGATGTGCAGCTGGTTGGGCTGCTCGGGTTCGACATCCGTGGCATCTTCGCCGACTTCGGGTCGTTCGATTATCTGCAGCACCAGGCCGTCGAAGTGGCAGCCGGTCCTGGACTGGAAAGCCACCGTGCGGGGATTGAGCCGCGGCCAGATGATGTGGTCGTAGGGCCGCTCGAAACGGATCACCCGCTTGACCACCACCAGGCCCCGGTCGGTATGGATCTCACCGGTCCAGTCCACCACGTCGCAGGGAGGCTCGATGGAGACGGAATCATCCGGTCCCCGCAGCATGCCCCAGCGCAGGCGCAGGTATGTGAATCGCGGACGATGGCGTTCGTGCATGCCACCCGTGCGCCGGCCGGCCTCCTCCAGGGCCAGGACTTCCGGATCCAGGGCCAGGGGATCATCGACAATCTCCCCGTCCTCGGCCAACAGCATGGCCTTGAGGGACGGGTCGCCGAAGGCTTCCTCCTCGTCACTGGCCGTGAGCCCGCCGTGGGGATCGTTGAAGTCCAGGGATTCATAGTCGTCGCCGCCGCTGGGATCGGCGGCCAGGGGGCTGTCGGCGTCATTGCTGCAGCCGATCATCAGCAGCAGTCCCAGCAGCAGCGCCAGCAAGGTCATCAGGCGAGTGGGCGTCATATCATGCTCCTCGGTTCGCAGGGTACAGGTCATACGGTTCGGTTCCGCACCCGACCCCTGTGCATCTCCGGTACCAAAGAGTCACGACATCCATAAGATGCCGATTGACATAATGTTGAGATGGAATTGCCGAAGGACGGGATGACCCTGGGGTGTACCGTGAGGAACACTCGCGAACCGTCGCGGGACACCTGTGCGCTGCTCAGTCCAGCGTCCGCTTGACCTTCAGCTTCACCGCGATGAGTTCCTCGTGCCGGATACCCAGCACGCGACCCATACGGTGCATCAGGGCGTCCTCGTGACTTTCGAGCACGCCGTCGCTGTAGACCACCTGCCACAGCAGCTCGAGGATGGCCAGCTTGCGCGGTCGGGGAAAGGTGTCGTTGATCAGGCGGGCGAACTGGTAAAGGTCCCCGGCAGCCTTACGTTCGGCTTCGGCAATCTCCACCAACTCGGCTGCTTCGGCTTCATCCAGCTCGAATCGCGCCGCAACCATGCCACCGATGGCCTCGCGCTCCTGCTTACTGAAATCGTCGTCGGCGTGGGCCGCTTCCAGCAACAGGGCGCAGGTAGCCACCCGCAGCCGGTGTTCCCCATCCACGTCGTCCTCGGGAGCTATGCGGTTGTTGAAAAAACCATGTAGACGTTCCAGCACGGCGGCCTCCGGTGATATCAGGTTCAGCGCCGGGTCCAGGTGGGACCCGGCAGGGTGAGTACTTCGTAGGCGATCGTGCCCAGCTGGTCGGCCAGCATCTCGGCGGTGATGATCTCGTCCCCCTGGCGACCCAGCAGTACGGCCTGGTCGCCCGCCGCGGTTTGCGGCACGTTGGTCACGTCCACCATGCACAGGTTCATGCAGATCCGGCCCACCAGCGGTGCGCGCCGACCGTGCAACAGGACATGGCCCCGCCCGCCCAGGGCCCGCGGCAGACCATCCGCATAGCCCACGGGCAATACGGCGATGCGGCTGTCGGTCATGGCTTTCCAGGTACGTCCGTAGCCGACGGTTTCGCCGGCGGCCACTTGACGCACCTGGCTGACACGCACGCGCCAGGTCAGCGCCGGCGTAAGGGTCAACTCGCTCCGCCCGCGCTGGTGTACCGCCACCCGGGTCTCGCGCGACGGCCAGATGCCGTAGGCAGCCACGCCCACCCGCGCCAGATCCCCGTGGGTGCGGTCCCATACCAGCACCGCGGCGCTGCAACTCATGTGGGCCGCCAGATCAGCATACCCGAGGGCGGCCACAGCCTCGCGCCAGGCGGCGAAGCGGGCCATCTGGGCCTCGGCATACCCATGATCAGTGGTGTCCTCCACGTCGGCAAAATGGCTCGAGATTCCCACCAGCCGGCAGGTTGGCGCCGCCTCGAGGATACGCCGGCACGACTCCAGTTCGTCCTCGACGATACCCTGACGGTTCACGCCGGTCTCGACCTTGAGGTGGATTCGGCAAGCCGCGCCACTGGCAACGGCCGCGCTCAAGGCCGCCACCGAGGCCACCGTTATCTCGGCGTCCAGGTGTACGGCGACCGACACCTCGTCCGCGATCAACGGACCCAGCACCAGTACCGGCGCCTGCACACCGCCTTCGCGCAGGGCCCTGGCTTCGGCCAGGCTGTGTACGCCGAGCATATCCGCCCCCCCGGCCAGGAAGGCGGTAGCGGCAAGCAGAAGGCCGTGGCCATAGGCGTCAGCCTTGACCACGGCCATCAATCGGTGCTGCGGCCCCACCAGGGACCGGAACGCCTGCATGTTCGCGGTAAGAGCGGCCCGATCCACATCGATCGTCAGCCACGCCCCCGCACCGTCAGGCGCTGGCAGCTGCTTTCTTGCGCTTGCGGGACTCACAGGCCTTGGTGTCCTTGCATGCACCGTAGAGCTCCAGCCGGTGACGGTAGATCTTGAAATTGTTCTCTTCCGCGAGTTTTTCCTGCAGGCTCTCCAGACGCGGATTGAAGAACTCGAAGATCTCTCCGCACTCCAGACAGATCATATGGTCGTGGTGCTCCACGTCCGAGTGCCCTTCGTACCTGGCCAGGCCGTCGCCGAAGCGACGCTCTTCCACCAGATTGCTTGCCACCAGCAGATGCAGGGTCCGGTAGACCGTTGCATAGCCGATACGGGGATTGACCTTCTTCACCTCGTTGAGGAGTTCCTCGACGGAGATATGACCGCGCAGGCGGAAGAACGTCGAGACGATGGTGTTGCGTTGCCGCGTCGTCTTGAGGCCCTTGCGTTGGATGAACTCCGCAAAGCCCATCTCCTTTTCCTTTACGTAATTCTCGTCTACTTCCTTGGTACGTTGAACGGGAGTCATCACTGACCTCTTCGTTGGCGTGTGTACTTCTGCCGAAAATGAAAACAATTTTCGATAGATTAATCACACCACCACTCCGTGTCAAGGTCCCGGCCCTCACTCGAAATCCATACGCACAGCCAAACGGCCACCAGATGGCAGATACCGCAGATTCTCGCCATCGTGGAACAGTCGGATATCCTGGCCACGGGCCAGGAAGACGTCCGGTGCCACACTTCCGGTCCAGCGCAGTCGCGAGCCGTTCAGGCGATAAAGACGGCCCGTGCCGCTGTCGGACAACCACATGGCCGATCCGTCGTAGGCCAGCCCGAAGGGCGAAAAACCCGGGGCCGTCACCGTGCGGGTGAATTCCTCCACTTCCGGGTCGAAACGGTCGATGCGCGCCGAATCGCGGTCGGTCAACCACAGGTACCTGCCGTCGTAGGCCAGGCTCGAGGGGCGATGTCCCGGCGCAGTGATGGCATCGTCGATCACCAGCACTCCGAGGGTGTCAGTGGCTATCTTGTAGATGATGGAAGAACCGTCCTTCGCATCGCCGCAGGACCAGAAGAACTCGCCGTCCCAGGCCAGGGCACGATCCAGCACGCCCGAGAAATCAGCCTGATTGAAGATCTCGCCCTCGCCGTTCTGCAGGACCAGGGTAATGGTGCGTTCGCCGGTGACCGACAGGCTGTCCGGAATCTCGTTGAGCAGGGCGAAAGTGTCCGCGCCTGCCATGGACAGACCTACCAGCAGGCCCTCCCCCGCTATGGCCAGCGAGTCCCCTCGCGTGAATACCAGATCGGTGACCGCCGTGGCCGGCGCCAGGGAACCGCTGCCGGCCAGACCCAGGATGAGCAGCGCCACGGCCCACAGGCGGGATGGTCGCGGGAATCGTCGTACCGGTATCATTTCTTCTCCTTGCCCGGCTGACCGCCGGTAGCGCCACGATCGGCGGTCAGGGCCGCCGCCAGTCCGAGTGTCCGTCGCAGATCGTCCAGGTCCAGGGGCTTGACCAGGGTGAAATCCACTGCCGGTCCCACCGCTCCGGTCAGATCACGCTCCCGGTCCAGGCCGGTGGTGAGGATAATCGCCAGGGCCGGGTCCGTATCCCGCAGCCCCTGCGCCAATTCCAATCCGGTCTCACCCGGCAGACCCAGGTCCACCAGCGCCACCTGGTACCGCCCGGCAGCGAACAAATCCCGGGCCGTGGCGGCATCGGCCGCGGTATCGACGACGCAGTCCCAGGACCGCAACACATCGCCGAAGACATCCCGTACCGCCGGCTCGTCGTCGACCACCAGAATCGTCAGCGCCAGCGGACCGTCATCCACGCGAGCCTCCGCCAACGCCTGCCCTGCCGTGCCGCCTCCAGGCAGATCCAGCCTGAAGACGGCTCCCGAGCCGGATTCCGGTGGCGCCAGTTCCAGATGCGCGCCATGTCGGGCCAGTAGTTGCCGGCACGCTGCCAGACCCACACCACGGGAACTGCTGCCGCTGGTGGAATACCCGGCATTGAAAATATCCTCCCGGGCCGTCGCGTCCACGCCCGGCCCCGTATCGGCAACCTGCAGACGAATCCGGTCCGCCGGGGAACCTTCGTCCACCGTCTCACCGGTAACTTCTATGCCACCGCCGCTCGGCATGGCTGCCAGGGCGTTCAGCAGGAGGTTCTGCAACACCTCGCGCACCTCCGCCGCAGGCACCGCAGCGCCGAATCCCGACGGGATCCGGTTCACGGCATGCCAGGCTCCCTCGACCGGAGTCGCATACCACGATGACTGGCCGGGGGGCAGGATTGCGGCCAGCGCCTCGTCCACACGGGTACGCAGGTCCCCGCTCTCGCCGGCGATCGGCGATGACGACTTCCATCGTTTGAGAATCACCGCGGCGTCGCCGGCCGCCGTCAGGATGCTGTCCAGACCGTTGCGCAGTTCCTCGTCCGTGTGGTTCCCCTGCAGGAATGCGGCACGCCCGACGATGACCGTGAGCATCTGGTTCACGTCATGGACCACGCCTGCAAGGCGCAGGTCGTCTTCATTGCGAGGTACGATACCGGGTGTTTCCGCGGAGGACATGGGCCACCCCTGGTTACGAGGGACAACGGTCGCGCACCGTGCATGATACACGGCAACGTCAGGCTTGCAACCTCGAGGCCGCAGTCCGGATTGTCCGCTGGAATCAGGCCAGGATCGGGGTCGCGACCACCGGCAGGCGGATCTCGAGCACGCCCGCACCGGCGCCGCTCAGATCGAGTCGGGCACCCACACTGTCGAGGGCGGCTACCGGCACCAGCATCGAAGCCAGTTCCGCCAACTCGTCACTGGTCCCGGTTTCGCCTGGACGAGCCAACCCGATCCGGGCCACTCGAGGCGTCAGGTCGGCAATAGCCGGTGCTTCGACACGAATAGTACAGCCTGCCGCGCCGGCTGCCAGCGTGAGGTGGATCTGCAGATCCGGTGAGAGGCAGTCGCAGGCCCTTACCAGTTGCTGCACCATGGCGGCCAGCAGGTCCGGGTCGGTCTCCACGACCTGCTCGCCATCGGTATGCGCCGCCGGCGTCACACCCAGGTGGTCCAGCCGCTCGGCCAGTTCGTCCGCACTCAGGGCCTGCAGGGTCCTTACCGGCGGGATATCCGTGAGCATCAGGGTGCGCTGGCTCCAGTCCACGGTTCGTTCTAGGCGCTGCACGTTGCGCAGGGCACGGACAATCAGGTCGCGCTCATCCGCCGACCCTCCCCGCGTCACCAGGGTTTCGTCCAGGGCCCGCAGGGTGGTAGCCACCACTGACAGGGGACTGCGCAGCTCGTGGGACAGGAAATCGCGGTACCGTTCGGGTGGCGATTCGGGCGAGGGCCGACGCCGCAAGTCCCAGGCGCGGTCCACACAGCTTCTGACCGCCGCCGCGAACAACCCGTGGTCCAGCTCCCGTGCAGGCACCGATTCCCAGGCAGAAGACCGGGGGGCGCCCAGGCACAACAGCGGTGCCTGGGGCAGTTCCCCGGTTGGCCGGTGGGGCACGTCACTATGGCGCGCGGTCGCGACGTGCACCACCAGGTCACAATCGCCGACGGAAGACATCGCCGGCAATTCGGTCTCGGCGACCGTCAGACCCAGCATCTCCAGCCGGATACGCACCCGGTCGGCCTGCTGTGGATCTCCTGTGATGATGGCGTGGGCCATGGTCTCCCGTTTCGCATTGGTTCCATGTCGGTCCTACGAAACCGCAAGTCATATGCCCGGGACCGAAAAGCTGGTCATAGTATCCTGCGGCGGGTAATGGCGGGACCGAAGCGGGAAACCGGAACCACGGAGGGGAACAACGGGGAAGGATGAGCACAGGCACGACGCCACTGCCCGTTGCCGGATGGTGTCCGGTCGCGCAGGGCATCCTGCAACCACGAAGCGTCCGCCGGGGGCAAATCAGTCGGTATCCAGACCGAGGGCCGAAGCGTCGGTGGAACCGTCGAAACGAAAGGAAACCGTGAAGAACCAGGCTGCCGGCCGGTGTTCGGTCCCCCGCAATTCGTGGCGCACGCGCAGGCCCACACTGCCCGACCGGGTCCAGGGGAACCAGGCCGCCGCCCCCACCATGTGGCCTATGCGCCCATCGCGATCCTCCCAGTCCCAGGTCAGCAACCAGCGTCGCCCCCGACCGCGGTACCAGGCGTATTCGGCACCGACCTGGATGCCGTTGGGAAAAGCCTCCGGCGTAAGGGTTTCGCGACTGGCATCCAGGTGCATGAGGTAACTCCCCTGCAGCCAGAGATGGCGTCCGCCACCCAGATCGAAACCGGGACGCAGTTGCAACCGCACGGGCATACCTCCCGCCGACCAGGGATACAGGTCATTGCCCGCCGTCGGCAGTCCCATCCCGAAGCCGTAGCGCCATTTCTCGAGGATCCCGAAACCCACCGGTCCGGTGACTCCCACTTCGAGCTGGCCGATACCGCTGCCCGAGGTTTCGTGGGGCCAACCGGGAGCCTCATCCTCGCCGATCACTCCGGGCCAGCGTTGCGCCACCGTCAGGTCTTCCCGGCCGAAGGTCATCACCGGCAGGCGCAGATACCAGGCGGCCCGCCCTCCCGCCGGCAGGACCACCGTGACCAGGAGTCGGTTCAACGACCAGCCGGTGGCCGAATCCTCGTTCCTGTCGATGTCGAATATCGCGGCCTTGCGCGAGGTGGAATCGGCGGCGGTGAAATGGGGAAGAGGGTCGAGGTACGGTAACTGGGCCAGGGCGGGTTGCGCGGTCACGACCAGGACCAGCGTCAGCAATACGGCCGCCAGGCCGCGGCTCACCGTGCTGCCTGTTCGATCAGGCGCACTACGCCGGCTGCCTCGAAATAGCACTTGATGATGTGGCGACCACCGGGGATCTCCTCCTTGGCCACCACGACTCCGCAGTCCTCCCAGGCCAGGTGGTGTACGCACTGGCCCACTTCGTAGGTTTCCCAGGGGCGATAGGGCACAGCAGCGGCGGCATCCTGCTCCGCCAGCAGCGCCGCATATTCGGCGATGGGCTCGGGTGATGGAGGCTGGTCCTTGTCCCCGCTCTGAGCGGTGAGAACACGCGGGGCGGGTGTGTCGGCTTCGTCCTTGGACTCTGCTGGTGGGGCATCGCCGCCGGCACCGTCCAGCCCGGCGGCCCGGGCCGCCAGCATATCGGCGGGACTGTCCCAGGGCATGTCGCTGCCCTCTGCCGTCGTCGTGGTGGTATCGGCAGTCGTGGTGGTATCGGCGGTAGCAGCTTCATCCGTATGCGTATCCGTGCCCTCAGGTTCATCGGTAGTCCCGGCTGCCGCCTCCGTATCAGACCCGGGCTGGTCTTCCAGGGCGGAACTCAGCTTGGGCAGGAATCCCTGGCAGCTGGGACAACGGAACCAGACGACGCCGTCGTCGTCATCGCCGTCAGTGGGCACGACTTCCATGTCGAGCCACTGCTTGCATACAGAGCAGAATTGTTTGGACTTCACGATGGTCTCCGTGACCTGCCCCGCGTGTGCTCCGAGGTCAGGGTACGGAACGACAGCAGTTGTCGGCTTCCTGCTTGTTGAGATAACGCATGCCGCAAACCAGGCACTTGCGTGGACCGTCGATCCGGCCCTCGCCTTCCGCCTTGCTCAACAGCCGTTCGTACTTCACGAAGCTCTCGTCGCGCACGAGGATGTCATCTTCCTTGACGGTGGTCATGGGCTCCTCCTTGGCTTTGACCGTGCCGCTACGGGCCGTTCCGGAGGCAACGTATCTAAAACCCGCGCACGATCAACGCCGCATACTATCGAATCCCGATAGTAGAGTCAACCGGCCCGGCATGTTTTTCTTCAGGGAAGAGGAATCAGGATTCGGCCACACGGGCCGGAAGTTCGCCGTCACCGCGTGCTGCGAGGATCTCCGCGATGCGCAGCAGGTCACCCAGATCGGCCAACCCCAGGGAATGGGCGGCGGATATGACCTCGTTCAACACACCTGCGGTGGCGGTGGCGTCGGCTGCCGCACGGTGGGGCGTATCGTGCAGGACGCCGAAATGGCGGGCCAGGTCCCCGAGGCTGCGGCTGGTCAGGCCGGGCCAGAGCTGGCGGGACAACTGCAGCGTACAGAGCCCTGTTACCGCCGGCGCCGTCAATCCGCGCCGCGCGAATTCCCAGCGCAGGAAAGGCAGGTCGAAGCGGATGTCGTGCGCCACGAAGACCCTGCCTTCCAACCGGTGGTGGAGATCCAACGCCACATCCGAGAAAGTGGGTGCCCCTGCCAGGTCGGCATTGCAGATGCCAGTCAACCGGGCCACCCAGGAAGGAATCGTGCGATCGGTCCAGACGAGGGTTTCGAAAGTGTCGATGATCTCACCGCCGCGCATGACCACGGCCCCGATCTCGATGATCTCATCCACACCTATGACACTGCCGGTGGTTTCCAGGTCCACCACCGCGAATTCCACGCCGTCCAGATCATGGTGCAGGTGTTCGGCGCCGAGAACAGTCCATCTGTCGTCGTGGGAGCGCACGAAGCGCGGATCTCCGTCGAGCAGAGCACGCACCACGACCTGGGTCTCGGGCATCTCGTGCCGACGGGCACCAAAAAGACGGCGCGCCACCAGCTGGGTCGGCAGAGGGTGACTCTGCCGAATCAGGTAGTCATGTGCCTGATCGCGCAATTTCTGCAAATCGTGCGTTTTCATGGGATGATTATATCACGGGTCAGTATGAAGGGTCAATTGGGGGCGGGGAAGGTCGGTGTCGCACCGCTGCCGAACCCCACCAGTTCCATGATTTCCACGCGTACCTGGGGTGCCGGCGGGCTGAAGCGACCACTGGGCGGGTCCAGGCGTGATTCGGCCCGGACCCTCTCCGCCACATAGACCAGCCCCAGGAACGGCACCTCCGGGTGGATAGCCACGGATATCTCCCGCAGTGTTTCCTGGATCATGCGCCCTGCCGGCAGATCCGCCACCGACGTGTCGGCGGCCGTCAGGACCATTTGTCGGCACAGCAGTTCCCGCTTCTGCACCACCCGCGTGGTGGGCCCCTGTTCCTGGACGTCGCCGGCCAGGAAGGAATCCTCCAGCGAGGCCGACACCAGGGGGTGCTCCCGCAGCTCCTGCCGGGTCAGGACCGTGACCTGACCATCCTGCCAGTGGCGGGCCTCGCGCACCGCGTCCAGCAGGCTGCCCTGCCTGGCAGCCAGATTGCGGTCCACACGCAGCCGCACACCTTCTCCCGGTACGGGGGTGCGGGTACCGTCGGGATGCTCCTCCAGGGGCAGGATCTCCAGAACCCAGGTCTCATTGTCGGTTCCGGCCGCACGGTCCAGACAGGCCAGGCGCGTAATACCGTGTTCCCGGCGGCCCGCCGCCATGACCTGGGTGCGGTAGTCCACCCAGTCCCCCTCGCTGATGGCCAGGGGGATACCGGGCTGCCGCCACAAGGTGAACACGTCCAGTGCCGACACCGGCGGCGCTCCCAGCAGGAGCGCCGCCAGCAACAGGAGGATCGGGCCCCGGGCCAGGCTAGTGTTTGATCTTTTCCCAGTAGGTCGCATAGTCGAAATCCGGACTGTTCTTTGCATCGTGACAGGTTGCGCAGGACTCCCGGGCCTGGGTGATCCAACTGCCGTCGCGGGCGTGTTCCGTGCCGTAGCCATGGCAGGCCTCGCACTGGACATTGACCAGCCGGTTGTAGGGACTCTCGTCCGCATAGCCGTTGTGGTACTGGTACCCCGTGGTGTGGCACGACAGACACTCCGGCTCTGCGAACTGTCCCTTGCGCCGCAGGGTCATGTAGGCCTGCCGGTGCTGCGATGAGGAGTACGCGGTCCAAGCATCCTCGTGGCACGACTTGCAGGACCGGTCACCGAGGAAATTCTCGCTCTTGGCACCCCGATCACGGGGATAGGCGGCCCGCTTGGCTTCCTTGAAGGCCACCAGACTGGCCTTGTACTCCTCGATTCGCGCCAGCATGTCCGGGTCGTCCTCGACCTTGTCGTTCAATTGCGTGGTCATGACGTCGACGGCCATCACCCGGCCATCTTTCTTGCGGAAGAACATGTTCGCCCGCCCGATGTAACGACCTTCGTACGCCGAATTCAGCAGGATCGTATCGCCGACCAGGCGCTCGGTGTCCACGTTGCGGCGACTGTGCCCCACCACCGCCACGTCGATACCGTTCACTTCGCCCAGGACCGCTTCGGTGCGGGTGTCACCCAGGTGCCCCAGCAGGACGATGGTGTCGGCTTTTTCGCGCACCCGCGGCAACAGTTCCCTCAGCGTCGCCACGGGATCCGCCACCTCGAATTCCTCTTCCTGCGTGGTCATGGTGAAGATGTGGTGCGACGGGTCCAGGACGCTGACGATACCGAAGCGGATACCGCCCCTTTCTACCACCAGGTACTCGGGGCAGACCAGCTCGCCGGTACTCACCGCCCGCACGTTGGCATTGGTATAGGGCAGGCCCGGGTCCTCCATGACGGCCTGCAGGTACGCCAGGCCGTAGTTCAGATCCCGCTCCCCGAGACCGATGGCATCGGTTCCGAAGTCGGCGGTGACCTCGCACAGGAAGGCCGTCTGGTGTTTCTCGTTCTGGTTGCGCGGACCGAATAGATCGCCTCCGTCCAGCATCAGGACCGGGGCGCCTTCGTTCCAGATCGACTCGAGATAGGTGGCCCTCCGGGCCAACCCGCCGCGGCGATTGGTTTTTCAGCCGCAGGGTTCGATCTTGCCCTTCACGTCGGACATGTACAACACCGTTACCTGTTTCCAGTCGGCGTTTTCGTCCTTGTCCTGGGCCACGGCCGGCGCCACCGCCGCCGTCAGTATCAGTGCCAGGACGAACAGCAGGGCCATCCGTCCGGTGCGCGTTTCACGCTCGGTCATCACGGGAGTCCTTTCGGGCGTTGTCGGGATTCAAGAACCTGCCGTCGCCGCCAGTAAACATGGGCGCCGCGGCAGAGGTCGCCAACACCGTCACCCGGCGCTGGTTCCCACCCGCATGATAGGGTGACGGCGGGCGGCGGGCAAGAGTGCAGCAAGGTCAGGGCGTAACAATGTCAGGGTGGAGCAATGTCGCCGTGGAGCGGGCCCACGGTCTTGAAGTCACCGAACCGGAGTCCACGACGCAACAGGGGCGGCCGCAAAGCCGCCCCCGTCATCAACCGGTGATACCGGTGCTACTTCTGAACTCGATCCTTGAGGCTCTTGCCCGCGACGAAGGCGGGATACTTGGCGGCCGGGATCGTCAGCGAGGCACCCGTCTGCGGGTTACGCCCCATCCTCTTCTTGCGGTTGCGTCGCTCGAAAGTACCGAAGCCAGTGATCTGAACCCGGTCCCCCTTGGACACGGCGGTCGCGATGATCCCCTCCCGCGGTGCGGTGGAAAACAGCGCGTCGACCGCCCGCTTGGCGGCGGCCTTGCTCATTCCCGTTTTGGCAGCGAGATGGTCGGTGAGTTGGGTCTTGTTCATGCGCTCACCTCCTTTCGGACCCATCAAACCGCGGCCCCGCGCAAAGTGTCAACAATTAAAACGCGTGTATTGCCAGAGCGGACGCGGGGTTTCGGCGGGTTGGACAATGCGGGCTAGTAGAAGCCACCACCTGCGGTACTCATGTAGTCCTCGCGACCGCGGGCGAACTTCAGGTCGGGGATGCTGTTCAGATAAAGGCGGAAACCGAACTGGGAGTCATTGGTGCTGATGGTGCGCGTGAACTCCAGGCGCCAGCAGTGCAGATCCCGATGCAGGCGATACTGCTGGCGGATGGGGATACTCTCCGTAAGGTCGAACTGGGCGGTGTACCCCAATTGCCACTTCTGGGTCACGTTGATCTTGAAATTGACGCCGGCGCTGGCGCGTTTGGTGCCCTCGCGCGTAGCCGTGGCGTTGGTGTAGTTGTAGGTCAGGTTGGTGCCGAAATCGAAGGGGATGTAACGCCCGCCCTCGGTGGGATCCTTGGTATCGCGCGGTCCCTGTTGCCGCCCCTGGCGTTCATAGAACTCGTCGAATGAGTTCTCCTCGCCGTTGAAAAGCGCATCCTCGTCCGCAGCCAGGAAGGGGTCCTCATCGAAGGCCGCGGTATCGACGGCGGCCTTGTCGGGCAGGCCGAGACGATCGATGGCCGCATTGCGTTCCTGTTCCGGAGCCGCCTCCACATCCCCCAGATCCATCTTGCCGCCGAAGTTCAGCCCATAGGTGAAACCGGTGGTCTTCAGCGCCAGATTGTTGGGGTCGATGGTGTTGTTCACCCGCAGGTGCAGATATCGCGCCTGGCCGGGTTTGATCTGCAGGGTGCTGCGGATATCGGACCACCGCCGGCCCGGCTCGGCTTTGGGGTTGTAGGCCGTGGAGAGGTCCCAGTCCAGCATGCCGTCCAGCTTCTTCTCCGTCAGCGTCGAATCGGCCCCCTGGGCCAGGTACTTCACGTCGAAGGTATTACCCAGGCTGAACGAATAGCTGGTGCTGTGGGCCTGGTGTCCCGAGAGGCCCGGACGCAGGGTCAAACCGGTACGCAGCTCGAGAGTGTGGCGTACCGTACGCACCACCCCCAGATTCACGGGGAACAAGCCGTAGAGCTTGGTGCCCAGGCTGGCCCCTACGTTCACGCTGGGCGTGGTCACTTCCATGAACTCGTCCACCGGCGAATAGCTGCTGTCCGACGGATCGTAGACGAACCCGCTGTTCTCGTCCCGTTGCCAACGCTGGCCGGCGCTGGCGTTGCCCCTGATATCGAAGATACTGAAGCGCGGAACCTGCACACCCAGTTTCCAACTGCCCGAAGCCTGATACTGGCGGACCGTACGCCGCTCATAGCCCTGTTCATTGGCGCGCATCGTATACTGGTGGCTGAAAGTGGTGGCCCGGCCCAGGTTACCCAGGAAACTGCCCTGTCCCCCACCACGTTTTTCCGGTAGCAACGAGAACTGGCGAAAGCCCAGGGACATCGACGGGGCCGTCATGTTGTACTGCTGCTTGCCCACCTCGGCGTTGGGAAACTCGTCCCGGTTGGCGTTGAGGTTGATGTTTCCCCAGGAAAAAGTGCGGGCTACGGAGACGTTGGACTTGAGTTGGCCACTGACCACATCCCGGTCATTGCTGCCGGCGAGATCGTTGCTCGAAAGGGTGGTACTGGCCAGTTTCACCTCGGCCCGAAAACTGTAATCGTCGAACAGGGTGGGCTGGGTGTGGTTCCAGCGCAGCTGCCAGTCGCTCAGGGTGCTGCCATCGCCCAGTCCTATCTTGCGGCTGTAGTCGATACCGCCGTTGAAGGCGTAACGCTTGCGGTAGCGGTTGCTGATGCGCATACCCAGATCCTGCCGCTCGTTGTAGTCCCCCTCGAAGATGAAATCCATGTAGTCGTTGGTAGCCCAGTAGTAGCCGAAATCCCGGATATAGCGGCCCTCGCGACTGGACCAGCCGAAATCGAAGGAAGGGAAGAGGATGCCCGACTGGCGACCCGTCTTGAGGGCCTTGTAGTAGAAGGGCAGGGCGAAGACCGGGACCCGGCCCACGCGTATCACCACCGGTGCCGCCACCACCTTGTCCCCCATGCGCATCTTCATCTTGCCGGACCAGAAGTGGTAGTGGGGATCCTCCAGGTCGCACGAAGTCATGCGGCCCGAACAGATCTTCATGGTTGTGTCCTCGAAGCGCCTGATCTCGTCGCCCACGTAGTAGTACTCCTCCATGGCGGTGACACCGTTCTCCACCGCGCCGGTCTTGTGACCGAAGTTGTAGCCCATGCGGGTACCGGTGATGGTCTCGCTGTCCTCCACCAGGGGATCACCCTCGGCGTACAGTTCGCGTTCGTCCGTATCCATCTTGATGTGTGCGGCCGTCAGCACCATGGTGTCGTACTCGAGCCTGCCGTCACCCCTGATGTCCATCTTGCGGTCCCGCATGGCGAAGACGGCGCTGTCACCGCTGTAACGGACAATCTGTGCCGCTGCATCGAAATCCAGGTCCGAGCGGCTGGTATCCAGACCGGCGCTGGCCAGGGAATCCAGGGCCGCGGTGAGCAGCGAGTCCACCAGGGTGCCGCGGGTGGCCATGGTGTCCGCGTCCACCAGGGCCAGGCCGATCTCGCGGGCCACCGCATCCACGTCTGTCAACGGCAACATGTCACCGGCCTCGCTGGAGATCGTATCACCGTCCGCGACGCCACTGCTATCCACGCGCGAGCGTGCCAGCAGGTCGGCCAGGCGACGCGATCGACCCAGGGTCTCCTCCATTTCGGTTACGCGGGCAAAACGGTAGGTACCGGACATGTGTCCGCGCACGTCCACGCGCTGGGCCTGTTCGTCACGGAAATAGATGATGATGGTGTCACCGACCATGTCGTTGGTGGCCACCTCGTCCGTGAGGTCCAGTGGCGTGTAGCGGCTCGAGGCATCGCCGATCACGACGCTGCGCCGTATCTTCTCGTCCTCGAACTCGATGGAGATGGAGTCGCCCTCGAGAACGTCCATTCCGGGCAGGCCGCCGTAGATGGCCGCCAGGCTGTCGGGGGCCGTATCCTCCATGCGCGCATCGCCCACCAGGATCACCCGGTGCAACTGCCCTCCGGCGTAGCGGAATTCGATTTCGTCACCGGTCATGATATTGGTACCGCCGCGGCTCACTTCCGGCTCTCCGGTCAACACCATGCGATCGCGGCCGTAGGCCACCACCGTGTCTCCCCGGGCCCGCACCGCACCCTGGCGAATACGCACCGAGTCGAGCATGACCACGCGATTCTCGGTGCGATAGAAGAGCATCCTGCCGGCGGTACTCTCGAGCGGGCCACCGGTCTGCTCGCGACTGATCAGGATGGGATTGCGGTCCACCTCGGCCAGATCATCGTCCGCATGGAACAGGGCATGGTCCCCCGTGACCAGGTTGCGGCCCCCGGGCTCGATGATCTGTACGTGACCGAAGGCCTCGCCCCGGCCGGTCAGGCGATCGCGAAAGATGGTGTCGGCTCGCACTGTGTATTCCGGACTCACCAGCAGGGCGTCGCCGATCAGGCTCAGGTCCTGTCCGGCACGGCGCAACTCACCTCGCCGGCCCGTACCCACCACATCACCCTCCACGATACGCACGTCGCCGAAGAAATCCCCCTTGCCTGCGGCCCGGTCGTAGATGGCGCGACGGCAGGTCACCACCGCTTCATGGCTGGTCAGACGCACGTTTCCGAAGAGTTCGAAGACATCACGATCGCGGTAGACGATGCCAGTGTCGGCCTTGGCCGTGACCGTATCACGGTCGATGAACACGTTGCCGAACAACCAGGATACGCGTTCCTCACCCACGAAACGGTCCTCGAAACGATCCGCCGAACCGCGGGAGGCCGTGCGGCGATGGTCGTCGGCAGCGGCATCCTCCTGTGCCCTGGCATCCGGCTGCGAGACCAGAAAGACCAGCAGCACACCCAGGGCCCCCGCCAGGGCAGCCAGGATGTCGGCGTTGCCGCGCCGCGCCGACGGGTAGGTGTGCCGTATCCGGGCCATCAGCCGGCAGCACCCTGTTCGCGGGCCAGCCAGGCCGCACCCACCGCGGCGGCCGTCGGGCCCAACTCCGCGGGCACGACCGGTATACGTGACGAGGCTTCACAGAGAACGAGTGGCGGATAAGTGGCTCGCAGGGGTCCGAAGACCAGGTCGCCGGCCCGGGCCACACCTCCGCCCAGGATCACCCGGTCCGGATCGAGGGTGTTGATGAGATTGCCCACCGCCTGGCCCAGTCGGCGGCCCGCCTCGGCGAAGATATCCAGGGTGTCCTGATCACCGGCGTCGGCAAGTCGGGCCAGGTCGCGGGTCTCCAGGTCTTCACCGCGCTCGGCTACGAGTTGCGCCAGCACCGGGTGATGTTCCCCGTCGGCAGCCAGGGCGCGGGCCCGTTTCAGCAGGGCCACGCTGCCGGCCCAGGCCTCCAGGCAGCCGCGGTTGCCGCAGGTACAGGTGGGACCGTGCGGATCCAGGACCATGTGTCCCAGTTCGGCGGCGCCACCGCGACGGCCCTCCAGCAGGCGCCCGCCCTGGATGATGCCTCCGCCCACCCCGGTGCCCAACGCCAACATGACCAGGTCCCTGCAGCCGCGACCGGCGCCGGCCCGGTACTCCCCGTAGATCGCGCTGTTCACGTCGTTCACCAAGGTCACGGGCACCGGTCCGAAAGCGGCGACCAGCGGCGCCACCAGATCACTGTTTTCCCAGCCCGGCAGATTGGGCGAGCGTCCCAGGCGACCCGAGCCGGGAGTCACGATGCCGGCGCAGGCCAGGCCGACACCGACCAGTGATCCGCGGTCACCGGCACCCACCGCCGCCGCCACCCGGTCCAGGGTAATCGCGGCGTGGACGGAATCCGTAGGCACCTCGCCTTCCACGACCACGGTGCCGTCTGCCGCGGTGAGTACGAACTTGGCCGCGGTGCCGCCGGTATCGATGCCCAGATAAAGGTCGGCTGCCACGTCGTCTCCTTCCGCATCAGGTTCAGGTTCGGGTCACCGCTTCCAGCACCGCCGTTGCGGGTTGCGCCTCCCGGGTCATGTCCAGCTCGCTGAAGCCGAGGTGCCAGAGGACTTCCGCCACCGTGAAACAGCTGCCTGTCACCAGCACCAGGTCGTCGGGGTTACACTCGCCGGCCAACAGTGCCAGGGCTTCGGACAATGAGGGCGCCACGGTGGCGCCGGTCCGCGGCAGGACCGGCCACGGCTGCAAGTCCAGTTTCCAGTTGCCCAGGGCGACGGCCAGCTCCTCCCGGGTCCGGGACCGGGGCAGATTCACCGGGGCCGCCACCACGGCGTCGAAACCCGCGGCTAACGGTGCCAGCTCGGCAGCGAGTTCCTTGTCGTGCATGGTACCCAGCAGCATCAGCCGGCGCCCGGTGCAGGGTCGGGCCAACACCGCCGCCATCACGCCGGCAAAGGCCTGGGTGTTGTGGGCCACATCGAAAATCCAGTCGGGCCGGGTGAGCACGCGCTGATACCGGCCGGGCAGGAAAAGATTCCCCAGGGCCGCCGCCGGATCTTCCGGCAGCAGGCGGCCACCGCCAGGGCTCTCGAGGTCGGACAGGGCCAGCACCGCCAGGGCGATGTTGCGACGCAGAGCCACCGTACCGGGATCGGGCAGGTCCACCACCACACGGTCCCTCAACTGCAGATCCCAGGTACCGGGCGCGTCGGACCACCGGGCCAGTTCGTCGAGAAAACAGACCGGAGCCCGGGCCTCCACCGCCGCCGTGAAGACCTGCGGGCGCAAACCCTCATTCACACCGCAATAGAGCGGCACGCCGGACTTCAACAGGCCCAGCTTCTCGGCCAGGATTTCCGGCAGGGTTTCACCCAGGATGCGTTGATGGTCCAGGCTCACGGTGGTCAGCAACAGACCCTCCAGGGGGAGGACATTGGTAGCGTCGAGGCGGCCGCCCAGACCCGTCTCGCAACACACCATGTCGACGCCGTGATCCCGGGCCGCCAGCACCGACAGGGCCGTAAGGGTCTCGAACCAGCTGGCTTCGTGCTTCTCCACCAGGGGACGAATATGGGCCACCCGGCGACGGAACTCGTCCTCCTCCAGGGGTTGGTCGTCGATCCGGATCCGCTCGCGGACATCCAGCAGATGGGGGCTGGTGTAGGTGGCGGTGCGCAGACCGGCGGCCTGCAGCAGGTGGGCCAGAACGCGGGTGGTGCTGCCCTTGCCGTTGGTACCGGCGGTAACCAGCACCCGCAGTCCGGATTCGGGATGGCCCAGGTCCTTCAGCAATCCCTCGATGCGCGACAACCCGGGACGGATACCGAAACGGTTCAGGGCGAAGAGCCAGCGGGTCTCAGGATCGGCGGCGGCAAAAGGTGGTGCCAGATCGACCCCCACTCCCGGTTCGCCCGGTAGCACGGCCTCCCCGTCACGGGATCGCCCCAGGCCCATACCGCCTAGCCCCGCGGCGGGCGGCGGACCGAAATGTCCCGACCGTCCACGAACCAGTGGAGCGTCGTCTCCAGCGTCTGCTTCAGGTCCTTGCGCTCGCTGATCAGATCAACCTGCCCATGGGTGACCAGGAACTCGGAGGACTGGAAGCCCTCGGGCAGGTCACCGCCGATGGTCTGCTTGATCACTCGCGGTCCCGCAAAGCCGATGAGCGCTCCCGGCTCGGCCACGTTGATGTCCCCCAGCATGGCATAGCTGGCGGTGACACCGCCGGTGGTGGGGTGGGTAAGCACCGAGATGAACGGAATGCCCTCGGCCCGCAGGCGGGCCAGCACGGCGCTCGTCTTGGCCATCTGCATCAGCGACAGCAGGGATTCCTGCATGCGCGCCCCGCCGCTGCGGCTGAGGATTATGGCCGCCTCGCGGTGGCGCAGGCTGTCCAGCAGGGCCCGGGCGATCTTCTCGCCCACCACCGAGCCCATGCTGCCCCCCATGAAGGAAAACTCCATGATGGAGGCCGACACGGGAATGCGACCGATCTGGGCCCGGCCCGTGAT
>QNDV01000001.1 GCA_003646045.1 bacterium | reverse complement strand
TGGGCATCACCGGGGCCGGGCGCAGCGCGGGGATTGGCTTGGATATATGGCCGGGAATTTAGCCGCACCAGTCAGGCCGGGATTGACGAGCAAGTGATTCTCATGCGCAAGATTCTTAGGTCCAGCACCTACCCAACCAACTGGCCCAGCGATTGGCCAAAGTGGGACATGAGAACTGTTGAGCACACACTTTGTGAGTATGATAAGCTACGACGTGGCATGCTTGGCCGCCGGTTGAAGCGTAGGTATCCATGACAAACCCAATTGGTTGGACTTATGTTTCTGACAGAGGGTATGTTGTGGAGAAAACTGAAAGCGGCCGGAAGTTCCAGCACCGACTGGTAATGGAAAGCCACTTGGGTCGTGAGTTGACGGACGATGAAGTGGCTCACCACATCAACGAAAAGCGGGCTGACAACCGGCTGGAAAACCTGCAGTTGATGACGGACAAAGAACACAAATCACATCACCTTCAGGGACGTGTGTTCACGCAAGAAGCAAAGGACAACATGGCTGCGGCTCAGCAGCGAAGAAGAAAGCGAGCGAGCAAAAATGAAAGTAATTAAAGTAAGAAACGTGCACGAAGCTTTGCCCGAAGCCATGCACCAGATTCTGGCCGGGCCGGTCGTCACCGAAGAGACGCGCAACGGGCCGGTACACGTCATGCTGGAGCCGGTGACTACGGTATACAGCCACCCCCGCGAGCGGGTCATCTTCTGGCCGGAGCGCGACGCCAATCCATTCTTCCACTTCTACGAAGCGTTGTGGATGCTTGGTGGGCGCAACGACGTGGAACCTCTCACCCGGTTCGTGAAGGGCATGAAAGCGTTCAGCGATGACGGCGTTTATTTCCACGGCGCATACGGCCACCGGTGGCGGCGACACTTTGAGGTGGACCAGCTCATGGCCGTGATCCACAACCTGAGAAAAGACGCACTGTGTCGCCGCCAGATAATAACGATGTTCGACCCTCGCGTGGACCTGGCTGCCCAAGACGGCATGAAGGATATTCCGTGTAACATCGCGGTTCACTTCCAGCACCGGGGCGGCCTCTTGGACATGACGGTATTCAACCGCTCCAACGACATCGTGTGGGGCGCTTATGGAGCCAACGCGGTTCACTTCAGCATGCTCCACGAAGTGGTGGCGAGCATGGCGAAAATTCCCATGGGTTCGTTCTACCAGATCAGCGACAACTGGCACGCCTACCACAAGACGGTGGAGCCGCTGTTGGGCCTGGCCGCCTATGCTGCCCAGCCGCCCGCCCTGGGTGCGCGTACGCCGTATGAGGAAGACGGCGTGCGGCCGTTCCCGATGGTGAACCGGGCTGACCCCGCAACCTGGTTTGGGGAGCTGCAAATGTTCCTTGACCTGGAGCACCGGGCCATGGGCTACACCGAACCGTTCTTCCGCCGGGTGGCCTTGCCTATTGTGGAAACACACAACCTTTTTAAGGCCAAACAATACGCCGACGCCATGACGGTTGCGGGCACAATTAAAGCCACCGATTGGCGCAGGGCAATCGTTGAGTGGCTGGACCGCCGGGAGGCAAAACGTGAAGCGAAGTAAAGCACTAATTGAGGGTGGCCAAACCGAGAGGCTACACGCCACTTTTCATCACCGACCCTACAGCGTGGCCGTCCATAGTTGGAACATGGTCGCGCTGCTGGAGGTCTTGAACCCCGGCGCGAGTTTGCGCCTCACCAAGGCGTGTCTGTTTCATGACGTGGCAGAGCGTTGGGTCGGCGACATGCCGGCACCGGCCAAATGGTGGCTGACCCCAGACGCGGGCAAAGCGTTTGGTGAAGTAGAGGCCCGGCTGAAGCGCGACTTGATGGTGGACTACGAAGAGGGCCTGAACGAAGTTGAGCGCCAGTGGTTGAAGGCGATGGACCTCCTGGAGCTGTGTTTGTTCTGCGGGGACGAACTGAACTTGGGCAATCGCGACGTTGACCAAATCATTAATGTCTGCCACCGGCTGCTGGCCCAAGACTGGGTGCCCAAAGAGGTCCGAGACTTCGTGGCCCACTTACAATGGGAACGCACGCCGGACAAGTTCGACAGCGAGTTTGAAAAATGAGGCTGTGGGAGGGATTCGATTGGGGCTGGTGCCCGCCGGGTTTTCGCCGAGGCGGAACGGTGGAGTTCACGCCCCACATGTTAGAAATAGCTGAAGGAATGCGACTCATGGGTCGCGCACTGAGAGGAGAACCCTTGACCTACATAGACGCACTACCGGGAGTGGCGGAAGCCCTCGTTAAAAAGTTGAAAGAAAAGGACGAACAGTATGGTGGATCATGGCTCAAGCGCGGGGGCGTTGGAGCGTTCATGATGATGGCCCGCAAGTGGGACCGGCTGGAGCAGCGGGTGGCCTCTGATCAGTTGGCTACGCCGCCCGGCCAAGATGATTCCCAGGCCTACTGCGTTGCGTCCAAGTGGGACATCTTGGAGCACGCCCGCAGCGACCGCCGGGACGAAGGCGTGATCGACGACCTGGAAGATTTGGCCGCGTACTTGCTGCTGGTTTTATCTGAGTTGAAAGCCAGTGATGTGCCCAAGGCTGACACCGTTGGTTTTGACACCACTGTGTCTCACCCGTTTGGATACGAAAAGGAGGTGTGCGAACACTGCGAAGGCGAGAGTAAAGATTGCGGATATTGCGGAGCGTAATATCCAACACCCAAGTCAAGGAGACAAGGAATGATTGACCTAACAAAATCCATCAGGGACGCTAAGTGCCACTTTCACCGGCTACACCTCATGCCAGACGGGTGGGTGTTGTTTTGCCACACGCCGGACTCAGTGTGTGTTCGCGTCAGCGAGAAGGCATTGCGTACATACAAAGCGACAGGCGAAACACGGGTGTTGTTGAGGAACACTTTGGACCAAACCTGGATGATGACACCAGACGAAATTATTGCGGAACCAGACTACGTGACCGGCGGGCCTTGGGGTCCATTTTGGGGCGTGCCCTTTCGGGCTGAAGATGAGGAACCGATCTACAACCTCAAGCAGTTATTTGGCAGCACCAACCCTCAACTCAGAACCTTCCAAGACCGGCTGAGCGAAGACGACGAATTGACCATCACCAAACACGACGTGAGTCTCAATGGAGGAAGCCCGCTATGAGCGACAAGGGCAGAGTAGAAAACCTGATCGTTGGTACCCAGGCCCGCGCCGCCGTCTTGGATGCAATGGCAGGCGACGGTCAGTTTTTCGTGGTCACCATAGACGCAGAAGGTTCAGCCGTGCTGGCCCGCAGCCCTGCGACCCAGGAGCTGATTGAGTTGGTGCTTTCCATGACGGGCGAAATGGTCTTGGGCTTCAACCTAGACAGGGGTAAAAAATAGTGCAACTCCCGCTGTTCGATCTGCCCTCAACCTGGTCCCCTCCGCTCATGGCCGAAATGCCAGAGTGGACGGGGGCCGGGCGTGTGGGTATCGACATTGAAACCTACGACCCAAATCTCAAGATCACGGGGCCGTCCGTGCGCACCGGCGGCCACATTGCCGGCATCAGCTTTGCCATCGAAGACGGGCCGTGCCACTACCTGCCCATGCGGCACGAAGGCGGCAACAACCTGGACCCGCAGACGGTGCTAAGATACTTTCGCAACCAAGCCAAAAACTTCAAAGGCATTCTCGTTGGGGCCAACATAAATTACGATCTGGACTACATGGCCGAGGAGGGTATTAATTTCAACCACGCCGATCAGCGTGACGTTCAGATCGCCGACCCGCTGATTGACGAACTCCACTTCAGCTACTCGCTGGACGCCATCGCCAAGAGGCACGGCCTGCCCGGCAAGGACGAGATGTTTCTCAGGCAGGCCGCCGCCCACTACGGGCTGGACCCCAAGAAGGATATGCACCGGCTGCCTGCAAAATACGTGGGCCCATACGCAGAGCAAGACGCCCGGCTGCCGCTTCAAGTTCTACGCCGCCAGGAACGCATCCTAAGGGACGAAGACCTTTGGCCCATCTACCAGCTTGAGTGCAAACTCCAGCCCGTGCTGCTGCGCATGAGGAGGCGCGGGGTGCGTATTGATTTGGACCAACTGGACCGGGTGGAAGCTTGGGCGCGGAAGCGAGAGCAAGAGCACCTTGACCTCATCCGGCACCACACCGGCGTTGACGTGGGCATGGACAATATCTGGACCAAGGCCCCGCTGGTGCGGGCGCTCACCGCGTTGGGGGTTGAGCTGGAGGAAACGCCCAGCGGCCAAGACAAGCTTGACCAAGAAACACTCAACGCAATCGACCACCCGGTGGCCGCCGCCATCGTCCAATGCCGCAAGGTCAATAAGCTGCGCACCACGTTCGTCCAGAGCATCCGGACCCACATGGTCGGCGACAGGATTCACACCACCTTCAACCAGATGAGACGGACCAAGCAAGACGGCGACACCAAGGGCGCAAGGTACGGTCGCATGAGCAGCGAGCACCCCAACCTTCAGCAGCAATCTGCACGCGATGAATGGTCCGGTATGTGGCGGGCAATTTACGTGCCTGATGGAGACATCTGGGCGTGCGCCGATTATAGCCAACAAGAGCCGCGCATCCTGACTCACTTCGCAGAGTTGTGCGGCCTGCCCAGGGCCAAGCACGCGGCCGACGCCTACCGCAACGACCCCAAGACTGACAACCACCAGATGATGGCTGACCTGTGCGGCATCCCCCGCACCCCGGCCAAGAATATTTACCTGGGCTTGTGCTACAGCATGGGCGGCGCAAAGCTGGCCCGCAACCTGGGCCTGCCTACCAAGTTTATCACCACGCGGCGGGGCTGGTCTGGTGAGGTTGCCGGCGATGAAGCGCAGGCCCTCTTGGATGCCTTTCACAAGCACGCCCCGTTCGTCAAGAAGCTGGCTGACCTGACCGAGGAGCAGGCCGCCGCCAACGGATTCATCAAGACCCTTCTGGGCCGCAAGTGCCACTTTCCAAAGCTGGCTGACGGCAGCTACGACTGGTGCCACAAAGCACTCAACCGTCTCATCCAAGGCAGCGCCGCCGACCAGACCAAGGCCGCCGTGGTCGCGCTGGACGACAACGGGTTTGACCTTCAACTCCAGGTTCACGACGAAGTGGATTGGAGTCCGGCCAACATAGCAGAAGTAAAGGAAGCCGGGCACATCATGCGGCACGTTGTTGAGTTGAGCGTGCCCAGCAGAGTTGATCTAGAAATTGGCCCCAACTGGGGCGAAGCAAAGGAGCAGATTGCATGAGAAATAAAAGCTGGGACGAGAAGTGGGTGGGCCGGGCGGTGGAGTACGCCAGCTGGTCCAAAGACCCAAGCACGAAAGTGGGCTGCGTGATCGTTGACCCTCACACCAACACCGAGGTCGCGGGGGGCTACAATGGCTTCCCGCGCCGGGTGCGCGAAATGGTTGACGTGCTGAAGTCGGATGCCAAAAACGTGCTCCGCCCCGTTGGCCAAGAGCTGGACCCAGAGCGTTGGCGACGGCCCACAAAATACATGTTCGCCGAGCACGCCGAACGCAACGCAATCTACAACGCCGCCCGGCTGGGCCGGGCCACGCAGGGGTGTTGGGCTTACCTGAGCTGGGACCCAAGCGAAAGCATCTGCGCGGATTGTGCGCGGGCCTTGATCCAGGCGGGCATCCATACGGTGTCTGGACCGTCTGAGGCAATCCAGCGGCGGCTGGACATGGAGGATGACGCGGGGTGGCGCGACAGCTGCAAGACCGGCCTGATCATGATGGGTGAGGCCCAGCTCAACGTGCGGTCGTTGCCTATCTACCGGCCCAAGCCCGGCCCACAAACCGCGTTCTTTTTGGGCGAGCTGTGAGAGGCCGCCGGAGGCTGGAAACCAACAAGGCAAAAATCGAACGGCTGACCAACACGATCACGTCGTTGAACAAGCTAGTCCTGGCGGCGGAAGAAAAGCTGGAAGCGGTGGCCGAGTTCGTCGACAACGCAGACCGGAACGCGCCACGCAGCCCAACGTGGTTTCGGTACTCCAGGATGCTCAGGAAGATCATCGCCAAGGAGGAAAATAAATGAGCGAACAAGGCATGAGAAAAGCCGTGACCAAAATGCTCAAACCACTCAACGCAATCTCAGTCGAGAACCCGGTGCTGCCCGGCACCCCCGACGTGAACTACGTTGAAGGGTGGATCGAATTAAAATGGATACGCGCTTGGCCCAAAGGGGAAGACACCCCCGTGCGCATCGAACACTACACGCCCCAACAGCGGGTATGGGCGCTGCGCCGCCGCCGGGC
The DNA here is from genome assembly GCA_003646045.1 of bacterium. The sequence goes on along the minus strand of QNDV01000001.1, from coordinate 38,450 downwards.
CGGGGGCCGGTGCTGGTGGCTGTTGCGTTGTCGGTCGGAGTGGCTGCTGTTGGATGGAGCGGATGCCGCGCTGGTGGTCAACACCGAGGGCTGCAACAAAACGAAACTCATTGAGGTCGCTGTAAAATACTGGCCAAAATCTATAGACCAGAAGGAGCTAATTGAATGCCTTACACGAGAGCCGAAAAACTTTACACTGGCAGGAGACGCCGAGCTGAAACTCAGAAGGCTGCTGCTGAACGGTACGGCATCCCCGTCAGAAAATACCTAGCCTGGGAGCGCGGCGAAACCCCGTGCCCCTACAACCTGAAACTCACGTTGCTTTCGTACGAACGCTTTGTCATCCTCCGCCGCCGGGCGGGCCTCACTCAACCGCAACTGGCCCCCCGCGTGCCGTGTACCGTCCAGTGGCTAAGTATGATCGAACGAGGACTTGGTCCCGTTGATCTGCTGGAGAGGTATTGGAATGACAAGCATTGAATTCCTGAAGCTGTTTCACCCAGAAGGCTATTGGGTTTTGACGGCGATAAAAGTAGATCGCAAAGGGATCGAAACAAAGACCTTCACGCCCAAGGAAGAGGCTGCCGCCAAGAAGTGGATAGACAGCCGGGCCGGAAAGGCCAACCTGTACTTCAGCGTCAACCAACCGGCGCACGCGCTGACCAAGAAGGCAACCCGCGACGACATCGTCACCGTGGGCTGGCTCCACGTTGATGTGGACGCACGGGCCGGGGAACCTCTTGAGGCGGAGCTGGAGCGCATCCAGGCGTTGCTGCTGAAGCGTTGCCCCGTGGCCCCACCTACCGCCGTGGTATTCAGCGGCGGCGGGTACCAGGCGTTCTGGAAACTGGCTGAGCCGGTGACCACGCGCACCGCCCCGGCCAAGGCAGACATCACCCGCTACAACAGGCAACTGGAAATTGTTTTGGAGGGCGACAGCTGCCACAACATCGACAGGATCATGAGGCTGCCGGGCACAATGAACTTGCCCAACGCCAAAAAGGTTGAGCGAGGCCGGACGCCGTCGCTGTCTGCTGTGGAGTCCTTTGGGATTGAACGGGCATACCAACTCACCGACTTCACCCCCGCGCCGATCATCCAGACGGCGGGCATGACCCACACCGCGCCCGTCACCGCACCTACCGGTAACGTGGCCCGGCTGGGCAGCGTAGACGAACTAAACAAATGGAAAGTACCAGACCGGGTGAAGGTCATCATCGTCCAGGGCGAGCACCCCGATGAAGTCAAGAAGGGTGACAACAGCCGGTCGGCCTGGTTGTTTGATGTGATTTGTAACTTGCTCCGGTGCGACGTTCCGGAGGAAGTTATTTTCAGTATACTGACCGATCCTGACTTCGGAATCAGCGCCTCTGTTTTGGACAAGCGACCCAACGAAATTGAATACGTCATGCGCCAGATCAACCGGGGCAAAGAACATGCCGTGGAGCCGTGGCTGCAAAAGCTCAATGATCGGTTTTTTGTGGTAGGAGATTTTGGCGGAAGATGTCTGGTGGCGGAAGAAGTCTTGGACATAGAAATGAGTCGCAAAAAACTCACCAAGCAAACCTTCGCCGACTTTGGCAATCGGTTTTGCAACGTCTTCGTTACCGTCCCGGTGGGCGACAAGGAGAAGCAATTCCCGGTGGGCAAGTGGTGGCTGACGCACCCCCAGCGGCGCGAGTTTGACCGGGTGGTGTTCAACCCCAGCGGGCCGATCATCCCCGATGCCTACAACCTTTGGCAAGGGTTCGCCGTGGCGGCCGTGCCGGGAGATAAGCACCTGTCGTTCTTGCGCCACCTTCATACCAATATTTGTAAGGGTGTGGACGTGCACTACAACTATCTTTTGAGCTGGATGGCGCGGGCGGTTCAAAAGCCCGGCACCGCCGGTGAGACGGCAGTGGTGTTGCGCGGCAAGAGCGGTACGGGAAAAAGTTTCTTCGCCAATAAGTTCGGCGCACTCTTCGGCCGCCACTATCTGCAGGTCAGCAACGCCAACCATCTTGTTGGGCAATTCAACGCCCACCTTCGAGACTGCGTGATACTGTTCGGCGATGAGGCGTTCTTCGCGGGAGACAAGAAACACGAAAGCGTTTTGAAGACCTTGGTCACAGAGAATCGCATGGTCATTGAACAGAAGTTTGTTGACGCCGAGACCAGCCCAAACTTCACCCACCTCATCTTGGCATCCAACAGTGCTTGGGTGGTGCCAACCGGGGCGAATGAACGCCGGTTTTTCGTACTGGAAGTTGGAGACAACCAGAAGCAAAACAGCAAGTACTTTGGGGACATCGCTGCGCATTTAAAAAACGGCGGCAGTGAGAATCTTTTGCACTACCTGATGACCCACGACCTGGAAGATTTTGATGTGCGCACGGTGCCCAAGACTGAGGCGCTGCTTGGGCAAAAAATGCAGAGCCTGAGCCCGTGGGAGGATTGGTGGTATTGCCGACTTGAGCAAGGGACGTTGGTGGAGGCACTACCGCGCTACAACAAGGTCGTAGAATGCAACGCGCTTCGAGACGACTACCGCAATCACGTTGAGCGCTACCGGCTGCCGTATAGCGGCAACTCAGGTCAGCTTGGCGAGTTCCTCAAGAGCGTTTGCCCCGATGATTTCCCCCGGCGTACCCGAGCAGCCAAGCCCAAGGTCAGAGGCGGCACCCGGTCCTACACGTATGAGTTCCCAACCCTCCGCGTGCTGCGTGAGTTCTGGGAAGAGCAATACGCGACAAAGGTTCGTTGGGACGAGGAGCTGCCAGAGCAACGACAGCCGGAGGTTCCATTTTAGTTTCAAAAGCGGCCCGATAATTAATACAAGGCGAAACGCCCGGAGTTTTCAACGACTCCGGGCGCTTCGCATTGAAGGCCCCTGTCGTCCATCCGCGCCTTCTGTGCGTTTTGCAGCTGCAACCTGCTGTGCGGCCATGCGTTGCAATTTAGTTTAAATGATTCCCCCACTACGGCCCGAAATAAGCTATACTTGTAGCACACAGCGGGTGTTGACCCGCACTTGAGAAACCCGGTCAAAAGGAAAAACAATGAACAACTTACCAAGCGCAAACTACCGCACCAAATGCAAGCCCGCCCCCAAGCACGGTCAGAAACAAATCTGGGCCACTCATAAAGTCACCGGCGAAGAAACTCACATCGGCAATTACCAGCCCATCACCAAGGTCGCTTTTTACTACGAGTGGAAAGATGACGGCAGCAACGACACCACTCACCGGTTCAACGCCTACGACGTCACGCTCAAGGAAGCCAAGGCCCTCTTGCTGGCCAACTACTTCCACGGCATGCGGGGCTGCGCAGAAGTCATCCACGGCACCCGCCCCTGGTAACGATTCACGGGGGCCGCAAGGCCCCCAAACCAAAACCCGATCCAAAGGAAAAAATAATGAAACGCTTACTCAGCAAACGCTACACCGCCGCCAAAAAACTTGCCGCCCTCTTGAACAAAAAATGCTGCCCCATGGGCGACGAAGTCACCGTCCACCTGGACGAGTACGAAGACACCGTTTTGGTCATCTGGGAAGGCGGCCCGTTTGAGTGGTCGGTAGCCCTCACCGGCGGCGCTCAAATCTACGCCGGGGAGAACGGCCGCTACAGCCAGAACAACCCTTGGTTCAGCCAGGTCCAAACCATCGAACGCAACAGCCGCGTTTTCTTCGAGTGCCAGAACAGCTACTCAATCTCAGTCTGGGAGGGCTAACATGAAAAACCAAACACTCACCCGCGAGCTGAAAACCCGTCTCCAAGAATTCATGGACCGCGACCCGCTGACTTTTGCCAGCGCCCTCGTCAACGCCATCGACACCCACGCTGAGCAGCTCGCTCAGGGTGGGCTGGTTGGCGCCGACGGCAAGCCCCACGCCCTGCCTGAGACGCAACGCACCCGCGAGGTTTGGGCGTTGAACTTTATCTTGGCGCACGACAACGGCGAATCCAGCGGCACCCACCCGTCCAACTTCACGCCCAACCCCGACATCCAGGTGGAGGGCGGCGTGACCGTGCTCACCGTCTGTGAGGTCGAAGACGCGCTGGGTATCGTGGGCGAGAATTGGGACAGCGACTGCGCCCAGCTCATGGCCTGGTGCAGCGAATTTTCGGTTCACTACTACGGTGCCCCCCGCGAGGATTTCAGCATCCACTCAGCGGTGGCAGCGGCCGCCCGGTTGAGCTGCACCTACGTCATCGTGGAGGATATGTCATGAACGACTGGCACGGCAACGAAGACGCAGGAGACATGGGCATGATGAACCGGGCAGCCCAGAGTGAGTGCCGCCCGTTCACCTGCCCTGGGTGTGGGCTGGACCTGGGCGCGGCCGCCGACTTTGAAGGCGAAGACGACGGCACCCCCGGTGAGTGCGATCAGTGCGGCGAAGTTTGGACCTGGTGGGGCATCGATGGAGGTCAATCATGAACGGCTATATGGACCTCCAATATTTCACCTACGAGCGCCGGGGCTTTGTTGTCAACGTAGCCCAGCTGCCCAGCGGGGCGTGGCTGGCTACGGTGTGCCGCCGGTTGAACCCCGGCTACCCCAGCGCACGCTACGGCGAGCCCACCGCCACTACCCAACTCACCAAGTACAAAGCCCTGCACCGGGCACTGGAGATAATAAGATGACTGGACGATACGACGACCCGAACAACTACCCAGACGAGACCAACGGCATCGGCAACTTCTATCTCACAGACGAAGGGCGGGCGTGCCTGGACGAGGCCGCCGCCAACCGGATTGATTGGGCCGACTGTCGGCTGCTTCGGCTGGAACGCTTCCGCATGCTGACCGACGCGGGGTTCCCGTTCTGGGACATCAGTTATTGCCGGGGCATCTTCCGTGACGACGACGGCACCGAGAGATATTGCGAGGTGGTGCTGCCCTTCAGCCAGCTCACAAAAGGAAAGTGGTGGAGCGAGGTCAAGGCTCACGCCCAACGAGACGGGGTGAACCTCAGCCGGATCAAGCTGTGGGACTCCGTGTCCAAACTATGGTAGGAGGTCACGCTTGACGGGGGGCAATATCCAAGCTAAGTTCCAGAAGCGGAAAACCGCGTTCCCTTATTTCCGAGGAGGAAGATTCATGATGAGACGACTGACGTTGGCGCTCGTATTGGTGGCCATACTTCTGGCCAGCAGCGCGGGGGCGCAGGACCGATCGCTCCACCTGTTCAAGTGGACCCAGCCGGACTCAACGAGCGGCGGCACCGAGACCTTGGACGGCTGGATCAAGGAATACAATATCTTCATCGCCACGCCCAGTGACACCATGCTCTATGGCGTGGAGGCCGCGCCGCACGCTGTGGCCGACACGGCGTCAGCTTATGTGAGCTTGTTGATCGGCGTTCCATCTTCGGTGGCCGTGAGCGCGACTGACATCTGGGGGCAAACTGGGCCACTCAGCGAATGGTCCGATTCTTACATTCCAATTCCGCCCGCGCCCGGCACTGGCGGCAAACCTTTCGTGGACGATTAAACGTAACGCGAGGCCGGTCGTTGCTGCGGGTGTTCCCTCCAATCCCCCCACCCAAGGCGGCACCGGTCTCGCTCCCCAAGGAGCAAAGACACCATGTGGATTCTCAACCTAATTCTTGTCGCAGTTTTATTCTTGGTAGTGGCCGGTCTTTTGATCCGGCTGGACCATCTTGAAGCGCGACTGGACACGAATGACCGGCTGTTGCAGGCCACGTTGATTGACGAGTTTAAAAATGAACAACATGAACTTGGAAACCGCCGAAGCCTTGACCCGCCTGATTGACGTGTTGACGACTCTGGCCCCGTGGGCCGGGGCGGCGCTCGTCGTCTCCATCTGCTTCCGTCTCATGGGCGAAAAGCCCAGTGACCTGATCAAGGCTCTGGCCCGGTTATTCCGTGGTGGCGGGGGTTCTTGAATCTCAAATCTAAGCGCCCTAGCTGCCCCGCTAAGCAACGCGGGGGTGGAGGGCTGGGGAACGGGGCCTTTTAGGCCCTTTTGAGCCACCCTCGCAAGAACCGCTCCTGCTTGGGTTGGCGCCGGACCAGCTTGAGGTAGTGCTCACCCTGGAGGGCCGCTAGCACGCGCTGCAGGTGCGCCTCCCCGCCCGCGCTGTTGAGGGCAACCCGTAGGACGGCTAAGGTCTTGGGTCCCACCTGCCCGTCCTGGGCAATCTCCTCCCAGCTTTTCTCATTTCGGTTCAGAAGGTTCAGCGCCTCTTGGAGCAAGGCCCCGGTTCTGCCTACGCCCAAATTCACCGCCATGTCAAACACCTCATAGGCGAGAGACGCGGAGAACGATTCACAGTGGAGACGGTCCCAGAAATTCTCGCGATAGAACGTGGCCAGCATGCCCTTGAGTTGGGGAGTCAACTTGGGCGTGCCGTCGGGCTTTTGTTCATCCACCACCAGCCACCCGCGCCACCCCGGCCAGTTGTGGCGACTCACGCCGCAGAAGGTTTCCCCGCCCCGGTCAGTTGAGTCGTTGACGTAGCCGCCCTCGGTCTTCAAGATTCGGTCCAGCACTTCAATGTTCATGGCGTGCGGCCGTTCCTTTCGAGTCTCATTTCATCGGTGAGAGCTTTGATGGCGTGTGTTTGATTATTGGAGGCGTGGATTGACTTTCGCATCAGCTCCAGAAGGTCACGAACTTCATCGCGATCCTTCCACTGGCAGCCGTACATGCCGCGTGCTTTGTCGGTCTCGTCTGCTTTGGCCATTTGATGCATTTCTTTTATTCGTTGGAAGTGAACTGGGTCCTTCGCACAGGGGTACGGAAGGCTGTCACCCGCGCCCCGCCGGGCGAGAAATAGTTGCTGGCCCACGCCCAAAACTTTCCAGACCAAAATCAGGAGGAACCCGATCAACCCGTATTCGGTCGGCGCTAAAGACGTGGGCACAGTCATCGTGTTCTCCTAGATCGAGAGCTGGTCACCGGGGCCAACTTTCCGAGAAGCGCCGTTCATCCGGCCACTCAATAATTTGCGAGTTGTGATCTTCAGAAGCTGGTGCGTGCCCGTACCACCGACGGCGGTGAGTACGCCAGCCTGGGCGGCGGTGCCAACGTCTGCGCCCGACAGCAGCGCCAGGCCCAAGCCCAGCACGCCGTTGATCGCGGGGATGGCATTGTTGGGCAGCTTGCGGATGCCGTGCTTCATCACGGCCCCCGAAACAAGGGCTGGCCCGGCGACCTGAAAAACTTCAGTAACGCCCGTCAACAGCCCACCAAATAATTCGGCAAACATTATGCCGGCACCTCGGGGTTGCGGCGCTGGTCAGCAAACGCGCTGGTTGCCCCAGCCACGATGTCCAAAACAGCCGCGTCTTTGTCTGTCGCAATCTCATCACTGGCCGACATGAAGGCCGCCAGTAAATCCATGCCGACGCTCACGTCGGAAACGTCAACCCCGTCGGCGACCGCGTTGACCATGTCAACGATCTTCGCGCCCAGGGCCTGTACCTGATCTTTGTTGTACGCCATTGTTCTGCTCCTTGTTAGAAGTGGTCTCAAAAACCAACGTCGATACCATAGTCTATCGGCACGCCCTCGACAACCTTTTTATGCGAGCAGTACGCCGTTGCCATCTTCGGCCGTGGGGCCGGTGATGCGGAAGTACTGGTCGTCGGTGGGCGCTACCGTGAACCGAAGCACCACGCTGTAGGGGCCGCCGCCGCTGGTGGTCAGCGTTCCGGTTGTGTTCCCGGCCGCGATCACGGTCACGTATCCGCCGCCGTCAACATCGGCCTCCAAGATACCGCTGGACGGCAGGGCCGTGTTGATGTCGAAAGCGTATGCGCCCGTCTCTGTGAAACTGATAGCGGCGCTGGCGGTGTTGGCCGCCAAGCCACCCACGTGCAGATCATCGTCGTGGAGTTCAGAGGTAATTGCGAACTCGTGGACCAACGCCACGCCGGTGATCTCAGTGCCAATTTCGGGCGGCGTGTGCCGAGGAGAAATTGACAAGCTGGCGGTAGTGGGCATGGGCGTGTTAATACCCACGGCGATTATCATGTCGTTGCGCAAGGCCCAAACCTGGGTGTCGACCCAGGGGTCGGTGATGACCAACGCCGCCAACACCGCCGGTGTACCGGCCGGGTCCAGGGTGAGCACGTAGTCCAGCTCCGGGGCGTCGTCTTCGTATTGGGCAGTCAGGACGTGGTCGGTCCGAACATCATCCACGCGCCAGTCCCGCACCGTGCACTCCAGCAGCAACGCCGAAGCATCTTCGCCCAGGCGGCCGGTGGGCGTGGTGTACTGTACGTCCAAGCTCACGTTCGTGGTGTCAGCGTAGGTGGAATTTATAACTGGATCGCGCACGGGCAGCGGTTGCCGCCAGAGCCGGACCAAGCTCACGTCCTCCACGGGCGTGAGTCCCTCAACAACTTCCTCCAAGAGGTCCACGCTGCGCAGCTGGAGTCCCATTTCGTCGTGGCTGTCTGCCATACTGATCCGCGTCAAGCTGCCGCCCGTCTGGCCCAGGAACCAAACCGTGTCGCCAATGGAGTGGGCCGCTTGGTTGGTATTAAACAGGCCCCGGTAGAAGACAGACATGCGATAGAACGTGCCAAAGTCAGTGAGGTTCAAAAAGCCCAAAATCTCATCGTTGATTTTCACAATGTTAACCAACGACGCGACGTCACCGTTGTTGCCGGCAACCAGAAGGTCGCTGATGTCATCCGGGTCAGCAATTTCCATGTCAATCGTAAGCACGTTGGTGGGCCGCAGAGACACGGCTGCATAGGCCTCCACGTCAGCGGTGAGGTTGGCCCCGCGCAAGAACGCCCTCACCTCAGCGTCCTCCGTGAACGCCCCGCTGGTTGGATGGCTGGGACCGGTGCGAAGGTAACTCTGGAAGCGCACGGTGCCGCCGCCGGGGTTCCGTGCCCCCATCCATACCCGTGGCTCCAGCGTGGGCGCGAAGGGGTCTTGAACAACCATCTGCCGCCCGGCCTCAAACACAACCGTATCCGCGCTCACAACGGGCACGGCCGCATCGTTGGGCTCAACCCAGCCACTGCCTACCGGGTCACCAAACGTGCCCACCCCGGTGCTGAAAATATCTTCGACCGCGAACACATTTATTTCGCCGCTCAATAACGTACCAGGCGCGAACCGGCCCACGCGGTAAACAACGCCGTCGATCCCCAGCCGGGTGTTGCTGTACTTGAACAGCGAGCCGGGCCGAAGCGCAAATCCATCGCGGTTCATCTTGACCGTAATTTTGGACAGCGGGTAAGTCAGTACGCGCAGTTCACGCCACGCAAGTGAGTTGGCCAACGCCTTGTCCCGTACGCCGGGGTATCGCACTTCAGACGCGACACTGCCGCCCTGGATAAGATGATTGCCCATGTCTTGGGCGAAGGCATAAGTTTCCTTGTAGTTGTCGTCAATGTCGATGTAACTCAGCCGCACTTCGTTGGTCGTTTCTTCCCAGGTCTGCCGCGTGTACTCTGACAGCTCCAGTATGTTACTCTCATCGAACTCCGGCAACGTGCCAGGGTCGTAGCCGTCGCGGATGAGAGTCATCTTCCACTGCCCGGCCCCGCGATCAAACCACAGCGTGCCGTCAACCTGCCGGACGACTTCGTTGATCATATCGCTGGCCTGTTTTTCCCGGTCCATGAGCATGGCGAAACCATTACCCTCTGCGTACAGGGCAGAGGCGGCGTCCTGGAAATTAACCACGTCAATCTCGCTGGACGGTATGCCCAAACCCCAGATGTCATCCGTCATGATTTCGTAGATCACGTTCATAGGGTTGGCTGTGCCGTTGGTGGGGTTTTCTGCGCCGGGGTCAGCGGCGGCCATGTTGAGTCCGTCTGGGTATCGCTCTGCTTCAAATTCCCACGGCACGATGTTGGGGCTGTTGCCAATGTAGCCGCCCTGGAACACAACGTAGCTGGTGCCCCGGTAGGCAACATTGGGTGACTGCTTGCCAGCCAAGTAGGCGTTGATGCTTTGATCGATGGCGCCAGGATAAAAACCCACCGTACCAGAGATACCCCCAGACCCAAATTCGTTTCCACCCAGGATGCTTAGCCTGGAAACATTGAAGGTACTTTCGGCCGCCCTGGTGCCGCTCCAAAGAGACTTCTCGTTGACGCGAATGGCCTTCAACACAACGCCCGGCCCAAGGCAAAGCGCGAACTGGAGTCCAACGTAATACTTGTGGCCGGTAGTGACGGTGTCGCTACTGAACAAGCCGGTCTTTACGTCTTCGGTGATGGCCACGGAACGGACGTTGCCGTACCAGATGACATTGCTGCCTTTGATCTTCACCTTGCCCCAGATGAGAGGCACGGCCCGGCCTTCGGTTGCGGTCGGAAATTGGAAGTCGCCCTGACCGGCGGGCCGGGCATCTTCCATGTTGGGCTTGGGCCGCAGAATCTCAGTGAGCAGAAAAGCGCCAACCCAGAAAAGTAGCATCCAAAAAATCATACGATACTCGCATTGAAGGGGTTGAGTGTGGGCACGAAAGCGTAGCCCCCATAGTTCAGGTTGTTGCTAAATTTGGCGGCGCAAGTTGCCAGCGTATGGTCGCACCCCGCGTACACGTCCACGGACTGGCCGACCACGTCCACGCTGAAGGGCAGAATCAACGAGAGCACGTCACCCGTCTGGGCCGTGATCAGGCGATAATCTGAGCTGCCAAAATCTATGTACCCGCCCACGGGCCACTGGTCACCTTCGGCGGTGTTGATCCCGTTGATGGTTACAGTGCGCCCATCGACAGCACTGATGGTGCTGGTGTGTTGGTAACTGGCCTTCAGCATCTTGCAGTTGAGGTCGTACAAAACGTGGTTACAAAGGCCCTGGTATTTGAACCGGGGGATGGTGCGGTTCAGCGCGGCCTCGCTCGTCATGCCGCTCATTTCGCAGACTGCGCCCCGGAGCTTGAAGCTCACGCCGATGATCTTGCCCGACCAGACATTCTCGGCCTGGGTATCGGCGCGGTGGAAGCGCAAGATGTCCAAGAACATTGATTGGCCCGGCACCACTCCGATGAACCGGGCGCACACCGGGTCTTCCGACTGGAGCGTGACGGTCAGTTCCTGCTTGCGATCCCCGTCTGCTTGGGCGGGGTCGGTACGGGTGATCTGGCGCGACACGTACTGCTGCGCCGCCCACGTTACCGTGTCTTCGGCTGAGGTGTAATAGAAAACCTCCGCCCCAATTGTGAACACATAAAGTTCAACCGGCTGGCCGGATTCTGTCGATGTCTCCCGGTCTAAGTATGTCACTGCTTGACTCCCAAAATATTCGTGGTCACAGTTGCGTCGCCGGCAAAGTCATGCTGGAACTGAACCTGGTCCCCGGCTATCCGAACCAGCCGCAAGAAACTCACGCGGGCGATGTCTTCAACAGGGATGGTGCTGCTCCAGCTGACATCCACAGTCAGCCGCTCCACCGTACTGCTCACGACCGCATACGCCAAGACTTCGCGAGTAAGAATGGTGCCGTCTGTCAACTCAATCCAGAGCGACTTGTTGGGCTCACGGGCCTGGATGTAAGTGGAGTAGCCAATGTGTTCAATATCTATTAAGGCCGCCCCGCTGCTCAGGTCACTCACCACGATAATGTCATACCAAAAAGTAGGCAAGTAGAACGAGACCTGCGACCCGCGCAATTCATGAACTAGCTGACGCGCTTCCCAAACAGTTTGTGCCGACGCGGCCAGCCAACCCTTCTTGGTTGCGGGCATAGAATCTTGCCAGTCACTGAACTGGATGAAGGGCGCAGTCATGTTGTCCAGCCGGTCCACCTGGCGGATGAGATTGTCGTCGTGCGTGGAGCCGGTCATGAGGTTCGGGTCGTCCAGCATGATCTTGGAATTATGGGTACTGAACGGGGCGGCGCTGGCAATGTCTGAGTCGTTGTCCAAGGTGGTGAACCTGATCTGTGCTTCGGTCAAGCCCACCGCGTATTTCTTGCGTCCAATTCTACCCTCTGTGCTGGCCACGCGCAACGGCATCACCAGGGCGTTGCTGTCGTGAGTTGCAACGACCGAGGAGCTGAACGTAAGGGAGGTATCGGTCATACTGGCAATCTCCAGTGAGTCAAACCTCTCGCTGTCCGACCAGACGATTGCCAAGGCGTCAACGCGGAAGTCCCCATACGTAGTGTCTACCTGGATGGTGGACGCGCCGGTGACAACCTGGGCGGATGCGGGCCGCGCTTCAAACCAAATGGGTACTCCAAATACGCGGGGGTGCCAGCTGTTGAGCAGGGCCTGTAGCCTGCGGCGTTCGTGACCTTCTTCGGTCTTGATACGCAGCTCAATAATCTGGCGCGGTTTTTTACGCACGCTCACCCGCTGCTCGCTGCCGTCTATGCCGGTCAACACGTCGGTCTTGAACTCCAGCGTTTCCTTGATGGGGGTTTCTGGAGCGAAGGGGAACATCACAACACGCACCGCCGTGATGGCCACAGAGACGGCCGCCACGTCTAGCGTGAAGTCCAGCGTGCCGTCAAGTTCCGGTGGGCCGATGGTACTGACCTGGACCTGGAACACCAACCCGCTGCTGGGCGAGATAAAAGTAGGCAGCGTGGGAAAGCCTACCAAGGTGACGCCGCTGTCAGCGTTGTTGACAAAGGCCGTCAGCTCTCGGGCGTCCACGCGATAGGCGTTATAAAGTTCGATGTCTCGTGAGGTGGTGGCCAGTAAGTTACCCAACGCGATGAGCGAAGGTAAGGCGTGAATCTTCTCAAACCAGAATTCGTCCAGGCCGTTGCAAAGCACGCCCAGGTGATCGACCACCGTCGCCGCCACGCCTTCATCCGCCTCGTCTAGCGTGCCGCCAACTACGCCCGTTGCCATCCGGCGCGGAACGTAACTGTCGTTGGGCAACGCAACATCAAAAGCCTGGGCAGTGGCGATCTGGAACACGGTGATGGAGACGGTGGGGATGCCCATCGTGTCAGCCATTATACTTCCTTCAGGTAAGCGATGCCCGCGTTCCAAGATTCCTCTGTGTTGACCCGCAGGTGCTGCTTGCGAACCCACGGGAAGACCATGTATGTGTCGCCGCTGATTGTGAACTCATCACCGGGGGTATAGTACGACATGTTGATGATTGCCACTCCTGGTATTTCGCCCAAAAAGAAAACCGTGTCTGGCGTGGTGGTCTGGTCGCGGTACGCAAGAAGGATGGGCATCAGGGGCTTGTAGGAACTCAACTCGCTCGCACGCATCCAGCTCGTGGCGTACCCATAGAGGCCCGCACGCGCCCCGCCGAACAGCGGCAGCCGGGCCTCACCGGCTCGGTCATTACCGAGCGTTTGTGACTGAGTTGTGACGCCCCACCTACCGGCGGCGTCCTGATCGGGAAGACCCTCCAGGTGGACGGTGGCCCCGTCGTTGGGCGTGGCGTTCAACCCGTCCATGTGGAACGAACTGAAGGCCCCGGTTGGTGTATCAGTATAGGTGCCGCTCTGGCTCCACTGGTGCCCATAAACAAACGCGCCGCCGGTGTAGTCGTTGTACTTGTCAATTGACTCGCCCCAACCGAAGTGACGGAAGACGCCCGTGGCCGTTTCAACCACAACATACACCCAAGGCGAAGACCCTTCATTGGCGAAAAAATGATAGGCCACGTAGGGGCCTGCCAAGGTGCTGATGTCGCCGTCCGTGAAGTTGACCCGGCGGCCAGAGGTACAGGCGGCCGTGGTGGAGCCATTGCCGCTGTCGTCCGTGTTGAGGTGCGGTGCTGTTCCATCCGCCACCCCGTAGCCCAACGACTGGAAGACACCCAGGTTCACGGCCGTGGTTGAGTTCCAGCGAAAGCTCACGTAGCAGGTGCCCCGGCTGAACGTGACCCAGTCGTAGGACAGGTCCGTGTTCTCCTGCGTCCACGGCGTGGTCGAAAGGCCGGTCACAAAAGTAGCCAGCTTGGTCATCAAGTCATCGATGGTGGTGGGCGTTCCCGTTTCGTATGCCATGCTAAACTTCCTTCAGCGCAAAGAACGCATAGTTGTCTGTGCGGTTACAGTTCTGGAAAATTCGGTAGACTTCGCCGCCCACGATATTGCGGTCCTCGCTGCCTACTGCGCCATACCCGCTTATCCAAAATATGTCTGGCAGGTTGGCCACGACCTGGTTCGTGGGATCAGAGAAAACTATCGTGCACGGCAGCATCACGTAGCCGTCGGCCGTGCCCGGCGTGGGGTGTATGTTTGCGGTGGGTGTGTTGCTCAGGCCCGCGATGGGTATGAACTCGTCGAAGTCCAGCATGTTGTTAAGGATGAGGTCTTCCGGAGCGCAGTCCGATTGCCCTTGGGGATGGCCACAGGGTATCACCACGCGGTCCCTTTTGGTTTGGCGAGCAGAGCTGCTCACCAGCCCGTTGTGAACGCTGTGCCAACCGCCGTCTGTGAAGTAAACAAACATCGGGCCAGCGGCGAGGCCGTTGGCTCCGTTGTCACGCCACGGGTCCAGAAGGCCGCTGCTCATTTTACCCTGGTTGGACAAGTCGTCCGGCGCACTGGTGTGTCCTGCAACGACCAACGGGTACGGGTATTCAGTGGACGTGGCAAACCGGTCGGCCCAGCCCAAGAAGAAATTGAAGTACGCGGTACCAACCTTCACAACACCAATGATGCGATAGCTGGTAATACTGAACCAAAAATCAACGGACGCTTCGTGGAGCAAAAGATACGCACCCGCCTGGTCGTCGTTGCTTGCGCCGTCAAAAAATCCAGGGCTGATACTTGGTTGATCTTTCATGTCGGCCCCGGCGGTGTAGCCGGTGGTGCCGTGTAGTTCCCAGTTGTAATAACCGGCGGGTACGTCACGGAAGGTTCGCCACCCAACATGGATGGCATCGCTACCGCCGCCGTCACCCTCCAGCATGACCTCCTTGTCGCTGCCGGAGTAGATGGCGTTGCGGTTTGCTGTCCAACCGTTGCCGCCGGTGAAGGTCAACGTGATGGAGGCCCCGCTGCCGGTGCCGCCGGTGGCGCTGTTGGGGGTGGTGGGGGTGGCGGTGTAGGCCCCGGCGTTGTAGATTCTCACGCCGTCAATCACGCCGCCCGTCTCACTGGTGACCTCAACCTGGGCCGCGATCGTGTTGGTGCCGCCCGCAACAAGGAGGACGTCGCCTTCGGTGTATCCGGTGCCGCCGCTGCTGACCGCGACCGTGGCCACGCTATCGCCCGTGGCGGCGGCGACCAGTTCGTCTGAGAGGTCGATGAAGTCTGTGGCTGATCCTCGTATCCAACTCATGAAATTGCCTGCCTTATTGTGTCGCGGTTTCGGGTTATGGTATTGACAATAACCTGCTCGCCTTCAGTGGACGCCATGGCGTCTGGGATTTCGTTCGGGTCGGTGACGTTGACGATGTTGATGACCGGGGCGGCGGCGGCCTGCGGTTGGTTGCGCTGCTGGCCTGGGGTCAACACGTCCACCCGCTCACCGGGTGTGGCCTTGAACATGGCGACCTTGGAGTCCGTGCCCCCGCTGCCGCCGATGGTGAAGCTGCCGCCGGTGGCGAAGCCGGGAATGGGGATGCCCATGGACTTGAAAGCCAGCATGAGAATTTGCTTCTGGATAATTCGCTGGAGGTCTTGAATCAGGCTGTCCGCGAAACCCTTGAAAGTGATCACGCCGCCAGAGGCAAATTCGTCCAACGCACTACCCGCGCTTTTCCAGACGCTGCCCCAAGAGTCCTCAATCACCTGGGCCGAATCAGCGGTGCTGTCCGACAAGGTCTTGGTCAAGCTGCCCACCGCGTCGCTGTATTGCTGGAGGTTGATATCGGCGTTCGCCAAGAGCACGTCCAGCGCAGCAACCTGCTCGTTGTAAAGTTGCTGCGGCCCGTTGATCTGTTCCAGCAGTTCGTTCTGGAGACGTATCTGTTCATTCTCGGCACGCAGATTATCTACCGTGGCTTTTTGCTGCTCCGTGAGGGGCACACCGATGGCAGCTTCGGCGGCCTTGTAGGCGGCCTGCTGCTCACGCTCTGCGCTGTTCATCTGGAGCAGCTCATTCTCTTGGGCCAACGCCTCCAGGTAGCCCGTGGCGGCCAGCGCCTGCCGCTCTGCGACCAGGGCCTTCACCGCGTCCGCCTGCTCCGTGGTCAAGTCAGAGCCAATAGCCTGCCGGGCCGACAACAGGGCCTGGGCCTCTTGCCGCTCTGCGTTGTTCATGGCCAGCAGTTCATTCTCCTGGGCCAGCCCGGCCAAGTAGTCTGCGCCCGCCGTGTCGCCAAGCTGGTTGTACTTTTCCTGTAGCCCAGCGAGAGTGGCGTCGTACTCTGCGGCCGTGACCCTGTTCTGGCTCATGAGCGAATCCAGCAGCTGGAGCTGAGTGTTGTACTCGGCGGCGGGCTGCTTGATGGAAGCCAGTAATTCGTTTTCATTATCGCGCTGTTCATTGGCAGCTTTGATCGCGTTGCGTTCCTTGACCAACGACACGAGCCGCGTTGATTCCGCGTCCGTCAGTTGCCGCTTGGCAAGTTCCAAGGCGCGGGTTTTCTCAATGGACAATTCCTGCTCGGCGGTAGTGAACCCCAGGAACTTATTTTCCATTTCAATCTTGTCCAGGTACCCGGCGACCGCTTTCGTGGCGGCCTTCCTCTGGTGTATCTCGCGCACCTTTGCCTGGACATGGGCCAGCCTCATTTTGTAGGTGCGTTCTTCAATGGCCTCAAGTTCGTCTTGAAGCTTTTTGTATTTGTCAAAGGCCGCCGTCACTGCCACGACCGCTGCGGCCAAGGCCAGCATGCCGATTGTGACCGGGTTGAGGGCCAAGCTGGCCATCGCGGTGCGGGCCGCGACCACGCCCTTGGTCAAGAGGGCCATCACGGCGGTGCCAGAATTAATACCCGCGAGGAAGGGCGCAAACTTGATGCCGGTGAAGGCAATGCCCAGGGAGATAATCGCGGAGGTAAGAATCTCCACGTTGTCGGCGGCCAGGCGCAAAACGCTGGCCAGGTTCTTGAGGCCCTGGGTGAGGGCAGACTGGGGGCCGAGGTCGGCCAAGGACAGCTGCAACTCTTCCCACGCAGACTTCACCGCAAGCAGAGCGCCGTTCAAATTATCATCCATCACTTTGGCCATACGGTCGGCTGAACCTTCGGCCTCCATGTTGGCCTTGGTGTAGCTTTGCATCTTGCCTTCAGTGCCCGCGAGCAACACCCCGGCGGCGGCGGCGCTGCGACCGAAGAATCGGAAAGTTTGTTCTGTGCTGAGGCCAGCTTCGTTCATTGTCATCAAGGCCCCGGCCAAACCCTTGGACGTAATGTCAATGTCTTTTGTCGTGAGGCCCAGCTCCTGGAGCACCTTGGTTTGCTTGGGCGTGGAGGCCGTCATGAGACGCATCACCATAGTGAGGTTGGTACCCGACCGGCTGGCCTGGATACCGGCGTCGCTCAGGGTCTGAATACCGGCGGTAGTTTCTTCCAGCGAGACGCCCAAGATGCGGGCGATCGGCGCCACGTAGCTCATGCCTTCGCCCAGTTGATCGACGTTGGTGTTGGCGCTGTTGGCGGCCAGGGCCAGAACGTCAATCGTCCTTGCGGCCTCAGTTGCGGCCAGCCCAAACCCGGTCAGTACGTTGGATGCAATATCAGCCGCCCGGCCCAAGCCCAAGCCACCAGCCTGAGCAAGCTTCAGGGTAGGCCCTATAGCGCTCATGACCTCATCCACCTCAAACCCCGCCCGTGCCAGGAACGTCATGCCTTCGGCCGCCTGGGTGGCGCTGAAGCGGGTGGTAGCTCCCAGCTCACGGGCCACCGCTGTCAGGTCTTCCATTTCGTTGGCGGTGGCCTTGGTGACGGCTGCGACGGTAGACATTTCCTGGCTGAACTTTGCCAGGAGCTGAACCGACTTTGCTAAGCTGGCAGCGATACCGATCGTGGCCAAGCCGCCGAGGGCGGTGCGGAGGAGCTTCACACCACCCCCGGCTTTCTGGGCACTGTTGCCCAAACCATCCAGCTTGCGCTTGACGACCAAGGTGCCTTTTTCGCTGACTTGAATTACCAGTTGTTCTGTGGCCACGACTCTTCCTTACTTCAGTAGGTGCGCATTGTCGAGTTGGTGCTGCGCCGCCTGGATTGCCCCCGCCGTCATACCCTCTGGGCGTTGAGCTGAACTGCCTTTGTCCAGCAGCCCAATATACGGCAAACTGTTGGTGATGTAAATGGTACCACGACCGAGGCTCCACTGTTCGATCTTGCGGGTGCTTGCGTTGATGGTCGCGGTGCCATCACCGTCTGTGTCTTGCGTAGTTTCTTTACCGATTGATCCGATGCTTGTGAGCCAGTTGGCCCGCGCCCGGCCGGTGTCAACCGGGGTGGCCAGCACCACCCAAGTATCCGCCGCCACGGCCGCGCGACGCACTGCCTTTTCGGCGTTGCGTTTTATTTGCTCCGTCCGGAGCCCCATCCTGATTTTGAACTTTGTGAATGAGTCTGCCATTTGCCTTTACCTTTTTTCTGCTGGTGGTCAAGGTACGCTACATCTAGCTCTCGCACGTAATGAACCAGGTCGCTGAACTGCTCCTCGTCGAACTCATACGCCTTCGCGTAATCATGGAGCGTAGTCCAAGAAATGGGTCCCAAGTTCCACCCCGAAGGCCGACAGGAATTAAGGTCCCAGAAGGCGTCGTAGTAAAGCTCAAGACCCAACCTCATTTCTGGTGCGTTGGCAATCCTGTCGGGGAACGGGCTGCGCTCCCGAAAGCATTGCCTGATGATTCGCTGTTCGACTGGTGCCTGGGTCAGCGTATACTCCAGACACGCTACGAGTTTTTTGCCGCCTCCTCACGCAGGCTCGCACGGTACAACGAACTCTTGCCCGCCTGGGCGCGGAGGTCATCGTACAGGTCAGGCAGGTTCTTGAAGGTCAGCAAAAGGTTTTCCTTGTTGAAGGGGAGGGTGTCACCGCCGGGGCCTTCGATGCCTTGGACCCACGATCCGTCTTCCTGTTTCAGTTCCCAGTTCATGACCACGGCGTCGCAGAAAGTTTCTTGCATGATCTTTTCCGCCACGTCGTCGTCCATGGTACCGGTCGCCATGGCTCGCTCATACGGTGCGGTTCGTTTCTGCAGAGTTTTCTGGTACTTTTTATTCGCGCCACCAGACCGGGCCAACGTGACCCGGAAGTCGCCAAAGTCATGGATGATGCCTTTGGCTTCGGCTTCCGGGTCACTCTTGAAGTTTGTGTACATACTGCTCATTGTTACGCTCCTCAGCGGTTGAAAGTTATCAGCCTGCCCGGTCGGGGAGATAATCCCAGAACACCATCAGCAGGGTGTGGTCCATGTTGGGGTCAATCTTCGCGCCCGTGGCCGCAGCCATGTTCAGGGGCAACGTGATTGGCTCGTCCTGTTCCACCGCCGGGCGACCGTCGCCCAACGTAATCAAGGGCACGTCGATGGTGACACCGGCATTGGCCTTCACCATGTGCATGTCCAAGGTAATATCCGAGTTGTCTCGCACGGCCTGGACACTGGCGACGTTCGCAAAGTACGCCGTCAAATCCCCGCCGACCTCGAAGGTTCCACTGGTGACTTCAAACGCGCCCAGTACACCCACGGCTTTGTTGGGAGAGACGTTGTTGTTGATCGACAACGTCAGCTCTGTCACAAAAGCAAACAAGGGGTCCGGTGCCGCGTCTGTCGCGTTGACGATGGCGAGTTTAATCCGCGCAAAGTCAGAGCTGGTGTTGAAGGCGTCGGCCTCCAACAGAGCAGGGCGGGTACCGGTCTTGAGCGAGGTTGGTCCGTCAACCGTTTCGTTGTCCGCGCCGACGAAGGCCAGGCTGGCCGTCATCTTGTCAGCCGTGGGCACATTGAGCGTGAATTCACCCGGCACCGCGCCGGTGATATATTCTGCCTGGACGTTTGCCGGGGACGCATCGTCCGGTGCACCCAGGGTGCGCTCCAGCTGATAGGTTCGGCGAACAATATCCGTGCCGGTTTCGTTCTTCAGCACACGGCCGAAATACAACTCAACACTCTGGGCAGCGCCTGCCTCTGTGACCATGGTGGTCTCGGTCTTGTCCAAGGTCAAGACCGTGGCCGCAATACTTTTCACACGAGCAAAACCATTGTTGGCTGCGTTGGTGAAACCGTTCCCAGTATCGTCCCCGCCGATGTAGACCCACTCACCGGGCACAAGGCCCAAGGTGGTAAAGTCCAGCGTGGTTGAGGTGAGGGCGGGAAGTGCTCCGGTGACATCAACCTCCAGATCACCAACATCTGTGACCACACCAACCCTAACAAGGGTCGCGGCTGCTCCGGGGGTCTCGTCAACCAAATTCTCCCCAACAGTCAAGGCCGTAGCTGTAGCGGCTGATACCACCCTGAGCCCGTTGTTCGCATTGTCAGTAAAGCCTGCGGCAAATACCAGATCACCCACAACAAAAGCATCCAGCCCGCTGGCTGCGGTGTAGTCATCGGTGGCCGTGACAACACCTGTGATTTCGCCCGCGCCGCCAAACTCAACTTTGGTTCGTGCGTCGGCGAAAAAGAATCCCTGCAAGAGGTCTTGCATGTTGGTCTGGGTGATGTCCGTCTCAAAGCCGCCCGTGGCGTCAAGGT
Organism: bacterium; assembly: GCA_003646045.1. Next base: position 17,935 of record QNDV01000001.1, on the reverse strand, counting down.
CAGTCACGACGCCCTTCTTGCGTTGGCGAGAGGGGTTGATTGGGTTCCGCGCAACCGTGGTAACTTCGCCGCCGAAGTCATCGTAGCTGTTCGGTTCCAGTGGAATCCAGATCGGCGTGCCGGGGAGTGTCTTGTAGGACTCTTCCTCCGCGTAGCGTAGACCTGTTACATTACTGTCAATTTTGTTGAGCTGTGCCATTATTTACCTCACCTCATCGTACTCGAAGTCAGCAAGTACGTTCGTTTGAAACCATGAGCCGCCCTGGCCGACTTCGATTGGTCTGACGTTGCGGAAGATGACCCGGCCGGGAGCCGTGGTCACTCCTTCAAATGCCCGTACAGCGATTGTAGTCAATTCGTCACCTAAAGTCAAGCCTTCACCCGTGGGGGTAAAAAGTTGGACGGTGACGAAGCCAAAGCGGCGATACCTACGGGCACCCGTTTCGCCGCTCAAGGTGGCTTGTCTTGACGCAGTGTGGTTGATGGTGACCCTGGCCCAGGCTCCGGCGTCAGGGGGTTCCTGCGACACATCTGAGTACAGCACCGGCAACAGCTGGCTCACGGAGTCTGCCAGCCAGGCCGTTTGGAACGTACCTAGAATCTCATCACGAGCTTGTGCGATGGTCGCGGTCATCTTGTTACCTCAAACTTGTAAAGTACCCGCGTGTCGGCCGGTCCAATCACGGACACCGAAACTATCTTCCACTGGATACTGCCGTCCTCAACTATGTCAAAATCTTCCAGTCCCAAACCAGAGTCGTTGCTGGCTGCAAAAAGCATCCCCTGTCGCTTGCGTTTTGCGTTGTCGGGGTTGACGGTATTTGTGTCAGTGAACACGGCCTTCCCAGAGACGCTGGCGCGGACGGGGGTGGACTGCCCGCGCCAGGGCTTGGTCAGGTCCAGCGGATCGCTGCCCTGTTGGATCAAGGTCACGGTCCGCCCGTTTGCGTCAATCAGGCGCTTGGCCACGGCGGCCATTGCGGTGAAGTTAGCCACGGTACACCATCCTGTTATCCACGAGCAATTCTTCGATCCATAAGTCGGCCTGCGGGTAGTCAGGGATTTGCTGCGTGGTAATATTTCCCGAGGAAGACATGGGATAATTTCCGTCGCCGTACTCCACTTCGGTTTCAATCACGTCAACCTTTTCCCGGATGGACTTCACGGTGCCGCCGCCCTGGTTGGTGACCTCACCCGTGGCCGGGTCTACGATGGGGAAGCTCACCCCTGGAACGGGGGCAAGGTTCCGCCCAAGCTGCAGCACCAGGAGGGCGTACTCAGCAACGCCCATCTTCAATTGCCTAGGCACTGGGTCAAAAGCGTACCCGGCGTTGCTGTATGCGTCCGTGCGGGGCCATTCCAGGGCCTGGGTGTGGCCGCGCTGGTAGCCCCGGTAGCGCAGGGCAAACCGTTTCTCAACATAGTCCGTTGCCTGGACGATGGCCCCCGTGATCTCAGCGGCGCCATACGTGCCGTCGGACACAGAGCCTATGCCCCGGTCGGCGTGGTGGCTGGTAAATTCAGCCGTCGTGATATAGGCGTTGGCATCTGTCAGCCCGGTTCCGTCTTCGACTGTGAAGGCCATAATTTTAGTCCTTTGTTCTGTCCTGGTTCAGCCGGAACTTTCCCTTGACGATTGTATCTTTTTTACCGGCCGCCGTCAGAAGCTGGGCGTCGTAAAAATAAACCCCCGGCGTGAGGTCGGTAGCCGCAGGGCTGGCCGGGGTGAAATATAAAATCCCCGTGGTTGGGTCGGCGTCCAGCGCCCCAACTATGGTCAAGATCAAGGTGGTGTCGTCCACGGGGGCAGCTTCACTATGGATGCCCATATTGATTGCCGTTGCGCCAGTGAAGTCGCGGGCCGAACCATCAACCGTGAACCGCAGAGCGATGGGAGCATCGTCCCCCCGCGTGTAATCAATATCGACTTCCGGCGTGGTAAAAGAATAGGCCATCACTCAACCTCCGAGGTACTGGTATCCACGGTCGTAGTTTCTGTGGCAACCACGGCCAAGGTGGACGGGGTTTCAACAACTGCTACGGCGGTGGCCTCCACGACCACGTCGCTTATGTTTTCCACTTCATAAATCCCATTCGCTTCCACGCTCAATCCTTCCATCAGCACAACGCTGGTTTCAGCGGCCCCGGTTTGGAGGAGCCAATCAGGGTAGATGTTCACGACGGCGTCCTGGTTCGTTTGTCCGGCGAAATATCAAACGCCTTGAACACGGTCACGCCGTCATCTTCAAAGACCTCCACCGACAAATCGTCTGGCGCAATCACGGCCTTGTTCGCAGACAGCTTCAGGTTATCTGCGGCCAGCTTGTTCACCGTCATGTCCACGATGGAGCCGCCGGTGCTGCTGTCTTCAATCGTGCAATCTCCACGGACCCAGAACGCGCCGCCGGTCACGGTGGCATCGAACGTGACCCGGCCCGAAACAAAGTCCATGCTCGTGATTGTGTCTGAGCAGTTGATGACATCCAGGCCGCCGGACCAGTTTCTCAGGGCGACGTTATGCCCACTGCCGTTCATGTCCAAGGTTGGGGTCTGGCCCGCGCCGCCGCCGGGTACGTTGGAAAAGCTATCCATGATCGTTAGCTGCGTCGAGCCGCCCATCGTGATGGTTCCGCCAAGGGCACACTGGTGGATAAAACCGTTGACGAAGTTTATGTCAAGAAGCAAGCAATCCCGAAGAACACTTCCGCCGTCCAGCGTGCCTGTGATTCGCAGGTTCTTGAACTCAGCGTTGACCACGCCCGCGCCGGGGTCCAGGGTCAGCAGCGTGCTGGTGATCGTGTCGCCCACGAAGACATGGCCCTCGGCCCAGACCTCTGTGTCAAAAGTCATGCTGGACATGATTCGAATAGCCTTCAGCCCGCGCTCCTCGGCGATGGCGCGGGCGTCGGCGGTATTGTTGACGGGGAACTGGCGGGTGCCCACCGGGAAAATCGTGCCGCTATATGCGCTCACGATGTCCAGCGAAACCTCACCGGCGAAAGACGCAGCCTGAAGTGAATTCAAGTCCTGCAGCCCGGCGGAGTTTGAGGTGGAGACGGACACCTGGTTGACGTTGATCACCTCGCCAATATTTGAGTTGGCCCCCACGGTGTTGACCCGGTACTGGCCGTCTTCAAAGGTGACGGTGTAGCCGTTAATAATCTGCACCACCCGAGCGAGGATGGCGCCACCAACCTCCACGGTCGTGTTGTGAGAATGGGTTGTCAGAAACGGCATGCCTGCTTCGTCGTCTTGAAGATCATTCAGCGTTTTGCGGAACACGTCAAGGTCCAGCTGGTAGATCACGGACGGCACCGACTGGAGCAGAACCATATCAATCTTGTTCACGTGGATAATCTTATTTTCCCAGTCAACGCTGATTGCCACGCTAGCCTCCAGTTGGACCTGAGCCCATGTTCATGATGTCTTTGATTGCCTGGGCTTTTTGGAACTCGTTAAACGTCTCGCGCAAGCTCAGAACTTCTGCCTGTAGTGCTTCAATTGTTTGCCGTTGGGCGTCGATGGTTTCTTCGTGCCGTTGAAGTCCCTCGCCCAGTATTTTTATATTCCGGCTGGTTGCGTCCGGTCCCATGGTTGCTCCTATGTGTCGTTGATCAGAATAGCCACAAGGTCCATCCCGGTCGAGGTGATTGTTGTGTCCACTTCAAAGGGTCGTTTTTCTGACCCGCTGGAGGAGGCGTCCCGCACCCTGACCTTCACCGGCTGGTCTGAGACAAAGGCGTAGGTGTCGGTCCACTCCGTGGTGCCGGGAATTGAATTCTCAATCACCACTCCCGCACTGGCCGGGCCACCCGCGAGGGTGAGGATATAGAGCCGGGCTGTGGTGGTTAGGCCGCCCACGTCCAGGTTGACCGTGTTGACGGCTGTCAGCGTTCCGGTGCTGGTGTTGGTGATGGACGGGCCGGAGGCAGTTTCTGACCAGTTCCAGTCACGATCTACTGTCGCGTCATATAGAATATCAACCGTGTTCCCGATGAAGGCTATCCCGACTGCGGTGTAGCTGGCGGGCTGGGTGGTGTGGGTTTGAATCGCCACGGCGTTGTTTGAGAACAGGCAGTACTTCATGTCGTAGTCAGGCTCAAGAAGAATCGCGCCCGCCGGTGAGACGGCCAGCGTGTTCAAGAAGGTACAGTTCCTGACCGTGGCACCGCCGGTGGTGATTTGGCCGCAACCATCAAACGTACACCCACCAACTTCTGTGGCGCCTTCTATGTCAATAACTCCTCCGGTGCGGCGGAAGGTTGACCCGTATATATTCATCGAATCAATGGCCGTTGTATTTGGAAAGTCAAACACAACGACCACGTTGGTATTCTCGCCGAGCATCAGCGTTCCGTTGCTGCCGTTCAGTGTGTCGCCTGAGCCGAGTTTATTGCCCATGGTGAAGTTGGTGGTGCCGTCTTTGGTTCCAGCGACAGTCACCCCGAGCAGCGTGTCCGAAATAGCCTCGCCCGAGACAGAGGCGTCAAGGAAGATCAGCAATTCATCTTCGGTCTCAAAGTTGGCCGTGTACAGATTTGGGCTGGCGTCACCAACGGTAATACGGCCCCGCACAAACAACACTCCACCGATCATTTCGATGATGCCGTATTTGTTCGCGGAGTGGTTTGAGATTGCTTCGATGTCTTCAAAATTAAACACATCGCCTGCGTTGTCGTAGGCCGTGATACCTGTTCCAAATCGACACACGTCAATGTAGGTGTTTTCAATGGACCGAATATTCCCAGAGTTGGAGTTGTCCACCGTCCAACTGAAGGTGCGAATGTCGCTCTCTACTAGCGTCCCGCTGGAGGCGCTCGGCGTGGAAGCAATATCAATTACAAAAGTTTTCCACTCACCATACCACTCAATGGCCGTGATGTTGTCTACGATGTCCCACTCGTTGTAGTTTCCTGAGCCGTCCGTGATCCTGATTTTCATGTAGTCAATAAAGGGCGCAATGTCGCACCGCATGTGGAAATACAGGTGGGTGTCTGTGGCGCTTAGGTCTGCGGCCGTGTTCAAGTTCGCCGCGTAGTAATCATACACGGCTGTTTCGCTGGCATTTTTACTAACGATCCAGGCCTGGGAACTGGTGCCCTGCTGAAAAACTTCAGTAGAGACACCATTTTCCCCAGACCAATATGCGTCTTGACCCGACGATCCGTCGCACACCAATGTCAAGTCTGGTACAACTGTCAACGCCACGTCAAAACTCCTCTAGCTGTCGTCTGTTCGGATGGCGGTAGTTGAACCGCCGGACTCACCGAGCGTGCCTGTAGTCTCGAAGGTTTTGATGGGGGAAACCCCGCCATCACGAACCCGGATGAACAGCGCCCGGTCTGACAGGTAAACCCCGGTGAAGGACTCAGACGCGGCAGCGGCTGCCTTGTCGATATAGCTAATCCACACGTTGGCCGTGTCACTGAAAGTGTCAGTGATTGCCGCGTCCAAAGTGAAAACTTTGCCTGTCCAACTGGAGACGTTCAACAACTTGTACGTTCCGTCATCGTCCAAGACCCGCAGCGTCCCAGCAGTGGGAGTGTCCAGCGGAATATCTTCCACGATTGTCAGCGTCGTACCAGAGTTGTGCAGCCCGTCCAGGGTCAGCTGGGCGAACTCAATCACACCGCCCGCCTCTGGGCCGACCAGCACGCGATCTTCGCCGCTCTCCAACCCGAATACCGTGAAGGTCACGTTGTTGGGAGGAGTGACGAGGTTGTTGCCAAGGTCGAACACTTTGTCCGAAGACGAAAGGTCGCCAGGTACCGCGCCGATGCCGTATGCACCGATGAGCGAGGAGCCCGTTGAAGACCCGATGAACACAGGGGCGATGGTACGCGCAACCGGCGAACCGTTCACCGCTGCGGTGGCACCCGAGGTTGCCCCGGTCAAAACGTAGCCCGCCGCCGGGGCGGTTCCGTTGGTGACCTGGAGATACAGGTTGCCGTCGGTGCCGTTGTCGTACAACGCAATCAAGATGCCCGCGCCACCGACGTTGGCCGTGCCCACGGGGGTACCAGCAACGTCCGCAGTAGCGGTGCCGCCATCAAGCTGTGAGATTTGCTCGCCGTCAATAACGGTGCCAGTGCCGGGTTCGATCTGCACAACCATGGAGCCAGTAGCGCCCGCATCGGTCAGCTCACGAATCACGCCCACGGCGCCAGACGTTCCAAACCCAATTGCTTCGCCAACAACGAACGGTCCTGTGATCTCGTTGTCGTAATTAAGGGTGGTTCCCCACGCAATAACTTCGTCTTCGACAAACGGCCCGCCCGATTCAGTATTGTACGCCACGTCCGTGGTGATCCCACGGAACAATGATCCGTTTATACCGTGGATGGTTTCAGCGGTTCCGCGCCGCTGAATGTCTTTGGCAAACTCATACAGGTCATTAATGCCCTGAGAGTTCAATGCCCACTGCGAGTAATAAGCTTCGGCCGGGGCCGTCCCCGAAATTTCCAGAAGCTGGTAGCCCTCAGTGTTGGTAATGGGCCAGGCGTTCACGGTGCCCTGGACGGTCTCGTTGTTCAAGTCAGCAGCCGTGAAGATAGCAGCCACGCTGTTACCCAAGCCCATGGTCACGGAAAATTCAGCGTACGAGTCACCGAACTCCCTGGACATCACGATGAGCTTTTTGGCGTCAATATCAGAGCCGTCCAACCGGGTGTTCACCAGCATCCGCAAAATAATATTTGCGGCCGCGTCAACATTCAATCCGGTGCCCCAGTAGTCCGTGATCAGGGCGTTGTCCTGAACCAAGATCAACTGGGTCAGTGCCTCTACCGTTCCCACAACCACGAGGCCGGAATAAACGGTATCACCGCCAGCCTGAGTGATGGAGCCATCATACAAATGTTGGGCGGCAGTGTCGTCGATATTGTACGGACTGTTGAGGGTGATAATGTTATCCGTCGAACGATCCGACGGGGTATCATCCGTGATGTCGAGCAGGTCGTTTCCCGAGGAGCTGGCGTTGTCTGCCAGGTCTTGGAGGAAACGGTGAAGCTCAATCACCGTGTAGTTTGTCGTGGTGCCTGTGTAGCGAATATCGCCGTTCACTGCAACACTAAAATCATCAGCGATGGCCATGGCTCATCCTTTCAAAAACCTCAGTCAACCGGCCGCAACATGCCAGCGGCAAAATCGTTCAGGTCGCGCCGACTAAGGTCTGGTTTGTTCATGAGGGCAGCCACCGTTTCAACACGAGGCAGGCCTTCAACCGTCCAGTGATCGTCGTTGTCTTTGTCCAACTCAGCTACCGCTTCGCGAAGGGTTTTTTGGAAGTATCCTGTCCCGTCCACCCCGGCGTTCTTGTGTCCGTCCCCTGGGGGAACGTGTTGGGAGGTAGCTGGCCCAGTTGGGTTTGTTGAGCGGCCGTTTGTTGGGGGAACTTCTGCAGCCCCGCCGACGACCGGCTGGGCGTTGCTCGGTACCGCTGTTGGTTTCCTTGTCCGGAGGATTTTCTGAAGCTTACTGTTGCCACGATCGACCTCCAGGGCTTGGCTGAGTTCTGCGCTGCCTTCGGGGAAAGCGGCGTAGTACCTACCGAAAAAACTCGTCTTTTTATGCATGATAGATTCATCTGCCGAGAGCCTAAACATTCCGTCGCGGCATTGCCAGCGTTTGGCCAGTATGCCGGTCATGCCAGTGCGGCCCCCGGTCAAGACGAAGTTAATTGTTACAAGTGACATGAGTGCTCCTCACGTTAGGGTGATAACTACCGAGCCGAGCCCTGGCCCAAGACCAAAGGTACGATGGTAGTGTCAGCGTTGAACGTCACGGTCAACGGGTCAGCAGCCGCGCCGCCGTCTACAACCGCAGACACGAAGGCAGCTTCCAGGTTGGCGTCACCAGAGTACTGGCCCCCGGCGTTGGACAAGATTGGAGATTGGATAAGTACGGTGACTTCGTTGTCGCCTACGTCATCCCCGCCTCCGCCCGTGGCTACGGTCAGCACCTGGGTTGCGCCCACGTATGCGGCATTGGCAATACCAGTCAGCAAGTTGAGCTGGACGGCCATTTCGGTACCAATTTTATCCAAGGTGTCCAGGGTGGTAATGACGCCCAAGACATCGGCGTGGCCAATGCCCGAAACGCTGACCCGGAACCGCCAGCCAATCAAGGCAGCGGCCGTGGCCACAGTGACAGTGTCTACCACCTCAGTGGTGGTTGCTCCGGCCCAGCTGGCGTCGCCCGTAAAAAGGGAGGCAGCAGCGAGCTTGGCAGCGGCCGCATCGTCGGCGGCGACCACCACTTGATTGACGCCGTCGCGAAGTGTATTCACACCGGCTATTTTTACTATAAACAAAGACATGTTTGACTCCCGGTTGGGGGCTGGGGGCTGAACTTCAGCCCCCAAACTTCCTAGGCTCCAGACGGGCTGATGCCCGGTGCAGCGGCAAGGGCCTTGTCCGAGAACAAGGCTACGGAACTGTACCACTTCACGCGCCAGATACGCTCGTCTTTGGTTTCGCTTTCACCAACGTCAACGACGTTGATACCGCTGGCCTTTTCGGCGGTGAGGCCGACGATGCCGTTGGAGCGAGAACCATCATCAAACGTACCAGCGAAGATGGTGGTGCAATCAGTGGACCCACCGACGGTCTGGTCCTGGGGAATCCAGTCGTTGCGGAAGATAGGAACGCCGGAGTAGGCGATCACTTCTTCGCCGCCGGGCAGCTGCACAACTTCACTCACAGACGCGCCGCCCAAGCTACGCAAGGCAGCCCGGTAGGTACGACGTTCGCGAGCGTGCATGACGAAATAGTCAACCACGCCGTCTTTGACGGTAACGAGGTCCATCAGTTCGTCCAGAATGCTCAGGGTGAACAAGTCACCGTTGGCCCCGGCGGTTGTGCGGCTCTGGCCCGCGCTCACCAAGTTCAACAGGCCGTCAAACTCGTTGGTGTTGCCACTGTCGCCGTTGATCATCATGTACTGGAAAATCCGGCCCACGTGCTTGGCCTTGGAAGCGATCTGAACCGCTGTCTGGTCGTTGCCGTGTCCGGAACGGGTGGCCTGGATCAGGCCGTTGACTTCGGCGTCGCCACTGATGGTGGTCAGCGGGGTTGACACCTGGGTGAAGGTTGCGGCAGCTTTGGCGCCCGCAGTTTCACCGGGGATGGGGTTGCGGTCGGTGCCATCGTCATAGACGGTACCAACGCCAGCAATACCGGCTCCACCCAGTGCAAGTTCGCGGTTGTACGCGAGTGCGTTTCCGTCGATGCCATCGAAGGGCAAGGACGCGAACATTTGGTTGACGGTGATGATGTTTTCAATCACACCGGCGACCAGTTCGTCCTGTGCCAGTTTGGCACTTTCGGTCAGAGTAACAGAAGCCATTACGGCCCTCCTTGAAAAAAGTAATTCGTTGGACTAGCAAGGCGCTGAATCACTCAGCGGGTTGGCCGTCCTTGGATCACCCTTGGTGGGCCGGTTAAATGGTAACATACTCGCACCCGCGAGCCGGGTCAAGCTATTTTCTGGCGTCCAGGCCCGCAGCAATCTTCTGCGCTGCTGTCTTGGTACCGCCGGGGGCCTTACGCCCAGGTGAATGGGTTGGTGGGTTTCCGCCGCCTTGGGGCGCATCCGATTTAAACAACGGGCCGTACTCGCTGTTGGCACGCATTTCCTGGACCAGCTCCGTGATGGTCAGGTGGTCGCCGGTGGTGCCGCTGAACCGCTCGGTGCCTTTGCTGTCCAAGACACGAACGGTGAATTTTCCATCCTCCTCGGTGACCCGAACTTGCTTTTCAATGAAGGGCAAAACCAGGGCCGGGTTCAAGGCGTTGGCCTTGGCCAGGGCGGTTGTCGCCTCTGCGCCCACGAGTACTCCATAGAGCTGCTTTTGAAGTGCGCCGTTGCGGGTGTTTTGTTTCTCCAGCTCCTTGGTGTGGGCGTTGGCCATGGCTTCCTGCGCGGCCTTCACCGCGTCTTCGGTAGCCTTGGTACCCTTGCCCTTGTTGGCGGCGCGGGCTTCCTCCAGCTGGGCGTTGAAGCCCTCCAGGATACCGGTTGGGTCTGTGCCAAAACCGGACAGCGAACTGAGGTCTGGGATACGGCCCTTGGCATCGTTGGCTTCAGCCCGGCTGGCACGCAAAGCCTTGTTCAGGCCCTGGACTGCTTTCACCGCGCTACCCACTACCGGGTCTGCGCCGTTGAGCTTGAACTTACCGTCGTCAGTTTCTGTATACAGCGGCCGGAAGTCTTCGGGCACGGTGTCCAGTTTTTCCACCAGCTGGTTGTCTGTAAAATCGAACATGCGTCACGCTCCTCTGAATTGGCGAATCACTCGCCGGTTTGATCTTCGTTGCTCTCATCTTTCACCACAGGAATAACGTCTGGCGTTGTGTCCGTGGTGAAGTCCATGTCATCAATCCCGCCGAAACGGTCATTGGTGTATTTCTCGTCCATGTACGCCTTGAACTCCTCATCGCTCAACGCTGCCTTTTCTTTATCGCTTAATTTCTTCAAGTAGCACCTCCCAGTATTCCCCGATGTGACCACGGGCTTGTTTACGTGTGACATTAACTATGCGAAAGTTTTGGCCCTTGCGCAAGAGAATTTCTAGCTCGCCTTTTATGTTGCTGATCCGGCTGATGTCCACGCCCGCGCTTTGGACGCCGCGTATCTTGAACATGACCGACTCAGCGTCAGGATAATTTATCTGGCCACTGCGAATAAAATCATCGGCCACACTGCGCTTCGTGCTGGAGCTGGCGAAGGTGTCGAACTTGAACGAGTGCCCCGGCTTCATCCTGGCTTTAAAATCTCCTAGCCGCATAGGTGCCCCCCGCCACAACGTCTCGCCTGTGTTGTACACGGGTGCCCGGTCCAAGGCGGTGTTGATGTGGTCGATGTCTCTTCGGTTTGAGGCAAGCAGCCCATCGCTCATGTCACCCGTTCTGCCGCGCTGGACGTTTCGCATGGAAGTGTAGCCGTTGCCGCTCCACCGCCGGAAGGCCTGCTGCTCGTCGGCGGTGACAGTTGCTTGCCAAGCCTTCTGGGCGTCCAACGTCCACGCCGGTTGAAGGGGCGCGGCCTTGGGTTTCACCACGGCAGGTTTCGGCGCCAGGCCTGCCTTCTTGGTCAACTGGGCCAGGGTCAATTCCTTGCCCCGCTTGTCCACGTACTTGTCCAGCTTCAACCCCCCGCGAAAGAGGTCGGCCTTGGCCTTGCCCAGCACTTCATTCTGGAACCCGGCTGACTGCTTGCGCAGAAAACTATCGTACGTGGTTTTGCCGGGAACGCGCCCAATGTTTTCAGCTGTCCAGGTCTGGCGCTCTGTTTTTATTTCTGCGTTGCGTTGCGCGGGGGTCGCGGCTTTCCACTTCTTGGGGCCGAGGCGTTCCTTGGCCTGCTTGCGAAAATCAATTTCGCGTTTGCGCCGGGTGCGGGTGTCGGTGATGGTGCTGCGCTCAGGCATCTTTTGGGCCACGCCGTCTTTGTTCAAGACGCCGACCATGACGGACCTACACTGCGGGTGAGCGGGTGGCCGGGCCTGGAGCGGTGAGAGCCAGGGTTGGGGCACGCCCTTGGTTGAGGTGCCGCTGGTGGGGGCGTAGTGCCCATCCCGCGCCATACAGACCGCCGTTGTGCGGCCGTCCAAAGTTGCGGCCCACATCATGGAGCCGATGACCTCGCTGTTGGCCTTAAAAAACTGCTCGCGGGCCTTATTGGAAACGTGGTTGGACGCGGTGCGCACAACCGCCGTGGCGTTGGCCTTGGTGAGCTTCATGGAGTCCTGGACGCGCTTGACCATTTGCTCCACGGTCTCGCCCTGGATCATACCCTGATTTATGGCGTCGGTTATTCGGCGAGAGTCGGCCGCCGCCAAACCTTTCCACCAGCCGTCCAGTGTGCGAGCGGCGTTGGTTCCTCCACTAAAAGGTTCAGCCGTGACCAAGGCACTCAGCAACCTGGAATCCACCCCGGCGAAGTTCATGTTACTGGCCAGCACGTCGCCCAATATCTTTTCCATGAACGCCGGTTCACTGAGTGCCAGCGTTTTCATATCGGCGTGGCTGATGCCGTTCAGTTTATCAAACACACCCTTGCGCAGCACCTTCACTTCCTGGTGCAAGGCCCGCAGGCGGGTTGTGTCCATGCCCTTGGCCAGGCCGGTCTTGAGCTTGGCCTTCAGCTCCTCTTCGGCGGTGTCCAGCAGCCCCTGAAATTTTCGCACGTCACCGGCCGCCACCCGCTTCAAGCCGATGGCGTGTTTCGTTTGGGCTTCAAAAAATGTCTGATTCAGGTCGGCCATTATTCAGCGTCCTCTTCGTCTTCCCGCCGTTCTTCGTCGAGTTCGCTTTCGCCTTCGTCTTCAACTTCAACCGGCGGGCCGGTGTTGCCGAACAGATCCATCGTCTCTTCCTCCAGCTGCGTTGCGTCCTCTTCGATGTCGTATTCCTCGGTCAGAATACCCCGGCGCTTCAACTCTTCGAGATATGCCTTGCGGCTGATGTCCCGGTCCTTGCGAGTGTTGCTCAAGGTGGTCAGCTCGGCCTGGTCTGCGCCCTCGGGGCCGAAGTCGGTAGTGAGCTCGCTGTGGCCGCCGCTGGGCAGGTTGAGCCATGCCGCCGTGTACTCCAGAACCAAGTCCAACGCTTCACTGAACCGGATAGTCATATCCATCAGCGGGCTGGTGGCTTCGGCGCTGTCCAAGGCGCGGGCCGTGGCCGTTACGTTGCCTGGTCTTTTTCGTAAAAAATCCGCGCCGTATTCGGCCATTTGTTCTTCTAGGTCAACCAGGTCTTGGCGCCCGGCGGCGATTGCCTTGCCTGTGTGCTCAACGTAATAAAACTTACCGCCGGGGTCGGGGCTGTACAACCAGCGGTTGGGGCCGATGACCAATTCCTTGCCTTCGTCGCTTGCCCCGCTGAGAGCCAAGATTGGGAACCGGGTCACGGTGAGAATTGAACGCTGGTCGGCGGTGCTTTGCCAGTGAGCGATGTTCAGGTCCGCAAGGTCCAGCAGCGGCGGCGTGCCTAGCATGAAGTCATCCCGGTGGGCGTAAAAAGTCACCAATGGAATGAAGCCCAAGCTGAATTCATATTCTTCGTACAAAACCCAGTCGCTGTCCTCTTTGCGCGGATCGTCTTTGCGATAAAGTTGGACGTGGCTGCCTTCGGCGTCTATGTAGACGCGCCGAATTTGGGGCTGGAGTAATTCAGCGAAGCCAACCATGTCGCTGACTTCCTCCATCATCCTGATTTCCCGCAACACTTCTCGGCCCGCAATCACCTCTGCGCTCGCGAAGAAGATTTGCTCCGGTTTTATGTGGACCCAATACGGCCGCACGCCCTCACGCAAGTCATCTGCCACAGTACGCACGCCCTCCACCGTGTCTGTGCGAGGGAAGTCCACATAGACATGAGAATATGCCTTGGCCACGCCGTCGGCGAACCAGTTCCGGCAGAACACCTGTGCGTCGTTGCCCACCAGGTCCACGTTGGGCAAAATAGCCGTTATTGGTTCCGGCGTTTCTTCAAACCGGATGATGTCGCTGAAGGGGCGGCCCACCCAAGAATTGAGGGTGAGCTTGGTGACGTTGAGCAGCGTGTTGCGGCTGAGACGTTCCCCGTACGCAGTGTCGGTTTCGCCGTGGTGCTGGGGCAAGAATTGCTTGCCCGCCCGGCGCATGGCGGTGGTGCCTTCGAGTACGGTTTGAACCGTGTCCCAGGCTGGACGCATAGTGTCGTATGCATAGCTGGTTGTGTCGGGCCGGGCGGCGTCTTTTTCCTGTTTCATTTCCAAACTCCAGTTTGAATGGCTACGCGCTTATGGCGCAGCTCATACCGGACCTCATCGCCGATGTGATCTTCAGCATCGGTGTTGACGTCGTCCAGGTCGTGATCGCTACGTGGCAAAACGGGCACAGTGCGCCGGTATTGCGCACACTGTTCCAAGGCGAACAGCCCTGGGTGTTCGCGGGGGAAAGTATTGGCGGCCCGGAACATTTTTCGCATTTGTTCCCAGCCTTGCCGGCGACTGCCCGGCCCTTTGTCGGCGTGGTCCCAGTGGACGCCCTCGGCGACCATATCTTCGGCCGTGTTTGGGTATCCAGGCACCGGGTCAAAGATGCCCGTATCTGCGGGACCGCGCTTCACCCGGCCGGTGAGGCCCATGGCCGCCTCTCGTTGGATAATACCTTTGCCAATGTCCCGGCCCTCAAGCCGCAAACCTTCATTCGGCTCGCCCGTCCAGCCGTACCATTCATTGATCCGATATAAGTCACCCGGCACCCGGCCGTACCAGTGGCCGTTGTACTTGAAGGGCTCGCCGTTGGAGCGTGCCCACCAGCCAACGCTGAAGGGTTTGGACGTGCCGTGATCGTAGCTGCGATTTATGTGCCAGTGGCGGGGCGTGAGGTGCAATGGATAATTAGGCACCACGTGAACGCGGGGGTCCCAAACGTCGTCGAACATTCCACCCGCCACAATGTCCCAATTTCCGTGGACCCATGCCTGGTATTCAGCGTCGTTGCGGGCGGCGGCCTTGATACGGCTGAGGTATTCTTTGTCCACGGACATGAGGACTCGGTTCTCGGCCAGGTTGCTGTGGATCACTACCCGGTCTGGGAGCCGGTCGCCGTACTTGTCGGTGATGTTGCGCATGACCGGCCCGCGTACCCGGTTCATGGCCAGTGGAAGTTGGAAGCGCATCTTGACCCAGTTGTGGCCCACCCCATAAGGGTTGGCCGTGGAGCGGATCATGATTGGGATACCCTTTTTGGTTGACCGGGCGCACGCAAACATTTTGGTGTACGCTTTATCGTCTGCCCATGTACACAATTCTTCGAATCCCTGCCATGGATAATTATGGCCGTGGTAACTCCAGTAGTCGGCCTCTTTGGACAAGTGCCGGAGGAAGAGTTGCTCGCCGTCGGGCCAGGTCCAATAGTACTCGCTGCGATTGTATTTTGCCTCGGGCCAAATCATTGGAATCCACTTGAGGCATTTGTCGATCACGTCACGTAATTCAGGATAAGTTTTCCGGAAAAGAATACCACGCCATTCCGCGCCGTAGCCCTTGCCGGTGTGTTGGCCGAAGCTCATGATCAAGCCATCGGTTTTTCCGCCGCCCCGGTTGCCCTCCAATAGGCACTCAAAAACCGGGCAACTCAAGAACGCCTCTTGAGAGCCGGGCTGTGGTGCCCAGGCTACGGCGGTTTCGCGCTCGCCTTGTATCAAGACCGGCGCTAATCCGTCCTCACCTTCGCGCCAGTGTAGCTGCGATTGAGCTGTCGGCGTCACGGGGTGCTTCGTCTCCTATCCCGATGTGCGGATTTTCGGCCAGCAATTCTTGGTGTGCGGTGACGGCGGCACGTGCGCAGGCGCTGGGCTCAATAGTGTCACCGTACCGGTCACAAAGTAGCTCTGCGAGTCCGCCCGCAAGCAAGCCCAGTCGCTGGGCCTCTGTGCTGGCGTCGTCTTTGAACGCCTCGTGAATTCCCTTCATGCGCAGGCCGGGTTTCACGTTGGAGTGGACCAACACGTCGTAGTAAAACGTAAGGTCAGTCCTTTGGTTCAGCCGGACTTCCACCATCGCCATTCTCCTCTTCCCAATCTTCAGAAGTTTCTGCCATGCCGGGCACAACCAACACCCCGCCCGTCACGTTGTGATCGACGGTGTGTTTGTCGCGGTAGGCACCGATGTGGCGCTTGGCGTGAAGCTCAAGTAACCGGTCGCTGTATTGCTTCTGGGTAGCCACCAATTCGCCTTTGTAAAACACCGGGGTGTCAACGCCGTCCATTGCGCGGCGCTTGATTTCCTCCTCGATGTTTTCGCGATAATCGCCCATAGCTAATTCCACTTCGTCGTCGAAGTCTGGATTAGCGAGACGGAAACCTTTCATGGACGATGGGTTGACACCCACTGCCCGTGCCGACCGCGCCTTCAGACCGGTCGCCCGCAAAAGCTCCAGGTACTCGGTCTGGAGTTCCGCTGTAAATTTGGTTATACCTTTTCTACTCATAGAGGGAACATAGCGCAGCCAAGGCGACGGGGCAAGCGAAAAAAGTAAAGCAACGACTCACAATTGGAGTTTGAAATTTGCAGCGATATCGCGGGAGGGACCGCGCCTTGGCCAGTCGCACTTTGGGGTTGGGGGGGAGGGCCTGGGCCTTGGGCCTCTCGTTCTCGCCCCCCGGCCCCCGCTTTTTAAGCAAGGCGCAAGACCTTCTGCGTGTTGATAGGGGTGATACTACCACGCTGGAGCAACAACGTCCAAGGCCCCGGTTGCCCCGGCCTGCCAGCCCTTAGCTGGAGTAACGCCCCGGTTGAACCAGCGTGTCACCCGGTGAACCGCGTTGGCGAGAGTATAGTGGAGTAAGCCCATCATGACCGGCGTTGACCCGGCTTGACCTACGTTGGCGAGAGTATAGTGGAGTAACCGTATCAGCGACCACGCAGAAGGTCTTGCGCCTGTCGTAGGAGGCCCCGAATAACGCCCTGGAACACTGCACCATTCGGCGATTAAGCCTGAACCATATGATTCAAGGCGATTTAACTGTGTTATTCGGTGAATCGCCGAACAGCTCAGTTAAACCGTCCTGAAACCCCCATTTAAGTCGCATTCGGCGATTGCTGCATTGAATCACTGTGTTATTCAGTGGTCCAGGCCCGGCGGCCCGTCTCCACAGCGATAGTATACTCCTGACGACACTCCCTGAATCAGCGATTAAAGCAGGCAGGAAAGACCTCTTGCGTTAAAAGGGATCGTCGCCGAGGCTGATAGTACACTCGTGTCACTGCGTGACGATGTGGGAAAACGCCTCTCGTTCATGTGCCCCGCGTCTCGTTGCTTTAGCGTAAGCCCGTTAAAACCGCTGTTTCAAGGCCCTAGCAGGTAGTTTAGGCGGCGTTCTGGGGGAACGAAGGCGACTTCCTCACCCGCGATGCCCCGGCCGATGTGGTGGACAAAGTTCCTTCTCCCCAACGACAGCTTTCACTGAAAAACGACAAACCTCACGTCCTGGCCCTCAAGCCGTCGCAACCCGTTCCCTTTCAACAACTAACGCCGTTCCGTCCCGACCGTCCTGAGGCCTATTCTGACCCTCAGGACGGCGTAACTTCTTGCAGCCCAACGGCTCACCCTGATCCGTCCTGACCTTTTACTATAAATAGTAATTATATACAAGGAACCAATAATACCTATTTACATATAAACACGTATTTTAATAGCAATTTTAAACCCCCCCAGGACGGACCCCAAAAAACCCCCCAACCTAAGTGGTGCGTTGGGCTTACGCCGTCCCCTCCGGTCTCAGGACGGATTTAAACCAGGACGGATCAGCAAAAAGCACCTAAAACGATGATTTAAACTACCTAAACGATGGATTAGGTGCTATACTTCCCCGTAAACCCGAACTGAAGGAACCCAAATGAGACTTCACC
Source organism: bacterium (assembly GCA_003646045.1). Next base: position 535 of record QNDV01000001.1, on the reverse strand, counting down.
AAGCCGCCCACGGCGGCGTGATCATTGTCAGCAGCGCCCCGTACAGGATAAGTGAGCGAGGCCCGGCCTTGACTTTGACCTTGACCACCGGCGCTCGCGGCCCGGCCCTGAGCGTGGGTGATGGCTTGCTCATCGCCGACCGGGTCTACCTTATTGAACCGGACCTCACCCTCACCGTCATTCACCCGCAGCACAGCACTCAACCAGACATAAAGCCTTACATACTCGCCGACATCCGCCGCGCCACTGAATGCTTTGTGGCTTGCCCGGCGGCCAACGGCAATTCGCTCACCTACCTCCAGGTCACCAAAAAGGTCTTGCGTGACTATATCACTGCCACCCCCGCGCCTCACTTTGGCAGCTCCACACCCTGGACCCTGGTCGGGGAAACATTCTTTTGGGGCGCACCATGAGCCGCATCACCGTCAAGACGCCCCCGGCTGAGGCCGCCCAATTAATGCGCACGCGCTTCGGCCCCCGCGCTGAGTGGGTGGCCCGTTACCGCCGCGACAACCACGCCCGCCCCACGGGCCGC